>CAJXIS010000074.1 GCA_913054115.1 uncultured Acidimicrobiaceae bacterium
CGCTCGACGACCCGACGACCAGCACTCGGTGTCCACTGAGGTCGCGCTCGGCCATCAGTAGGTCGCCTGGTATTCGGGAAGGAACGCATACGACGTCGAGTCCGGAGGCACAGTGGTCAGTGGTTCGTGAATCTCGGCAAGCGTCGGTCCGACGGCATCGGCGAACGGTCGGAGGGCATCGAGGTCGAAGCCGAAGACCTGTGCGGCGTTCTCACTGAGGATGGCCCGAATCTCGTCGTCCGGCAGGCCCGCGAAGGTTGCTCGAAGCGCCTCGCGACTGTGTGGCGTCGTTCCCTCGGTGTGCGGGTAGTCGGTGCCCCACATGATTCGATCGATGCCCACGTCGTGCCGGTAGGGGATCTCATGGGGCTGGCAGAAGCTTGCTGTCACCCAGCAGTTCCTGCGCATGTACTCGCTGGGCAGGAGGGACATTGCGGCCAGACCCGATGGATCGAAGGCGATCGTCTGCTTCTTCGGGTCGGTCAACATCGAGAACTTGGTGTCGAGGGCGGCTGCGAGCCGGGAGAACCAACTCGGTCCCCCCTGTTCTGTCGCGACATAGCGGAGGCCCTCGAACCGCTCGAAGACGCCGCCCAGAATCAGGTGCCAGAGTGTCCGATGGGACCAGAAGCCGTATTCGTAGATGAGGATCGGCATGCTCGCAGGGTCAGCCGGCAGGGTGGGCGCCCCACCACCGGCGTGCGTCACGACGGGAAGGTCGCCCTCCAGGCAGGCCTTCCAGATCGGGTCGTACCTCGCCACGTAGAGGGGGTCGATCGTGTTCGGCGGAACGGATGGCAGCAGCACGCCGCAGAGGTTGGGCTGTTGCGCTGCCCATTCGATCTCGGCCACTGCATCGTCCACGTTGTTCGGCAGGACCTGGATGACCCCGCGGCGCCGGTCCGGCACCTCGGCGCAGAAGTCGTGGACCCAGCGGTTGTGCGCCTGGAGCCCGGCCCAGCGTCGTTGGTACTCCTCGTCGGTGCCCGGAAGGGTTCCGGCAAGGTGCGGCTCGGGAAAGAAGGGGGGAATGGTGTTGGGCAGGATCAGTTCGGCTGCGATGCCGTCGGCATCAAGCTCGTCCTGTCGACGGACGGAATCCCAGTTCCGGGATGCGTCCTCGGTCAGAAGGTCCTGCCAGTCGGTGGAATGGTTGGGGAGCCATGCATCGAACTCGTCATGCCACCGGGAAGCGAGGTAGTCCCGGTATTGCGATGGCGCAGCGCCGGCGTGTGTGTCGGCGGAGATCACTATCAGGTGCTCGTCGTGCAACGGGTTGCCTCCTGTGAATCGGTTCCCGCCGTCGGGTGCCCGAGGGCGAGGGCTTCGGCACGGATGTGTCTGCGATGACAACGGGGGTGGTCGAGCGCACACATCCTACCCTGTTCCACTAGTCTCTGAGAACAACGTTCTCATAGAAGGGGAAGGCCATTGACATCAAGCAATACGCGCTTCGAGAACAAGGTGGCGATCGTCACCGGAAGTGGTCAGGGCATCGGCGAGAGCTACGCGAAGGGACTCGCCGAGGCCGGTGCGAGCGTGGTTGTCGCGGAGTTGAACGCCGACCAGGGCAGGCGGGTGGTCGCTGAGATCAACGACGCCGGTGGAGCAGCATGCTTCGTGGAGGTCGATGTCGCCGACATGGCATCAGCCGAGGCGATGTCGGCGGCAACCGTCGACGCCTTCGGCGGAATCGACTACCTCGTGAACAACGCAGCGATCTTCCACGGCATGAAGCGAGAAGGCCTGACCACCGTCGACCTCGCCTACTTCTACAACTTCATGTCGGTCAACCTCTATGGCGCGCTGCACTGCACCAGGGCCGTCCTGGCGGCGATGATCGACAGGGGGGGCGGTGTGATCGTCAACCAGTCGTCGACGGCCGCATGGATGCCGGCAGGGTTCTATGGCCTTGCCAAGCTCGGCATCAACGGCCTGACAGCCAGCCTCGCGATGGAACTCGGCGGACAGAACATTCGGGTCAACGCGATCGCCCCGGGACCGATCGACACGGAGGCGACCCGGATGGTGCTGCCTGAAGGTGCCGAAGCGGCCATGACGCAGAGCCTTGCCATCAAGCGCATGGGGACCCCCGCAGACCTGATCGGAACCTTGAAGTTCCTGCTGTCCGATGATGCAGCGTGGCTGACCGGACAGATCATCAGCGTCGACGGCCTTCAGGTCACCCGCATCTGAGGTGATGGACATGTGGCACGAGGAGAGGCTGCTCATCGACGGGGACCTCGTCGCCGCTGCCGACGGTTCGACCTTCGAGAACGTGAACCCCGCAACCGAGGAAGTGCTCGGGGTCGCCGCAGACGCAACGGTCGATGACGCCCGCTCTGCGATAGCAGCGGCACGCCGGGCCTTCGATTCGACCGAATGGTCGCGGGACCACGCCTTCCGGGCCAAGTGCCTCCGTCAGCTCCACGCTGCGTTGAAGGACAACCTGGAGGAAATGCGGACCCTCACCATTGCCGAGGTGGGCGCTCCTGTCCGCCTGACCAGGGGTGGCCCCCAACTCGATGTCCCGGTCGAGTCCATCCTGTGGAATGTGGAGTTGCTCGAGGGCTACGGCTGGAGCACCGAGTTGGGCATCAGCGACGCCTACGGCGGCCGCCACAACCGGTGGATCGAGCGTGAGGCAGTCGGGGTTGTCGCAGCGATCACGCCCTACAACTTTCCTACCCAGATCAACCTGGCGAAGCTGGTGCCGGCTCTGGCGGCCGGGTGCACGGTGGTGCTCAAGGGCGCACCGGACACGCCGTGGTCGGCGTTGGCCCTCGGCAGGCTCATTGCCGAGGAAACGGATATTCCGGCCGGCGTCGCCAACATCCTGTCGTCCTCATCGACGGCGGTGGGCGAGTGTCTCACGACCCACTCCGACGTCGACATGGTCACGTTCACCGGATCGACTCCGGTGGGGCGGCGCATCATGGCGGCGGCGAGCGACACCGTGAAGAAGGTGTTCCTCGAACTCGGAGGAAAGAGCGCCTTCATCCTCCTCGACGATGCGGATCTCCAGAATGCGGTCATGTTCGGCTCGGCGATGGTGTGCTCGCATGCCGGCCAGGGGTGCGCAATCACCACCCGCATGCTTGTTCCGGCCTCGATGTACGAGGAAGCGAAGACCATGTCGGCGGCGATCCTGCAATCGATCCCCTACGGGGACCCGACCGACGAGGCCAACCTGATGGGGCCCCTGATCAGCGCCGGGCAGCGGGCCAAGGTCGAGCGGATGGTGGCCGAGGCGGTCGATGCTGGAGCGGTCGTCGAGGTCGGCGGCCGACGCCCCGGGCACCTGGCGACCGGCTTCTACTACGAACCCACCCTCCTGTCCGGCGTGGACGAAAATGCCGGCATCGCCCAGGAGGAGGTCTTCGGCCCTGTTCTCTGCATGATTCCGTACGAGGGTGATGAGGAAGCGATTCGTATCGCGAACAATTCGATCTTCGGGCTCTCCGGGGCCGTCAGCGGTACCGATCCCGAACGGGTGCGGCATGTGGCGAGCCGGATTCGAGCCGGCACGATGAGCATCAACGGTGGCGTCTATTTTTCACCCGATGCACCCTTTGGCGGCTACAAGCAGTCGGGAATCGGACGCGAGATGGGTGTCGCCGGGTTCGAGGAGTTCCTGGAGATCAAGACCCTCGCTGAACCGGCGAGCTGACATGAGCAGGTCTGACGACACCCATCCGGGTTGCAGGAGGTAGATGGCATGAGGCCCATGGAAGGGATCAGAATTCTGGAAGTTGCCCAGTTCACCTTCGTTCCAGCGGCTGGAGCGGTGCTCGCCGACTGGGGGGCAGAGGTGATCAAGGTCGAGCACGCTTCGACCGGCGACGGTCAGCGGGGCCTGCGGCAGATCGGCCGGGTTCGGCTCGACGGCCCACACAACCCTGCGTTCGAACACCCCAATCGGGGAAAGCGCAGCGTGGGTCTCGATATCGCCACGCCGGGGGGTCGGGAGGTACTCCTCGACCTCGTCGAGACATGTGATGTGTTCCTCACGAACTTCCTGCCCGACGCGCGGGTGAGGCTCGGGATCGACGTGGCTGACATCCGGGAGCGGAACCCGGATGTGATCTACGTGCGTGGATCGGCGCTGGGAGATCTGGGTCCCGAACGCGAGAAGGGCGGCTATGACATGACGGGATTCTGGTGTCGGGGCTCCTCGGCAGCCAGCATCACACCGCCCGATTCGACGGGCCTGATTCCACAGCCTCCGGCATACGGGGACACACTCGGAGGAGCGGTGATTGCCGGCGGCATCGCTGCCGCCCTGTTGGCCCGGGAGAAGACCGGGCAGACGAGCGAGGTCGATGTCTCGCTGCTGGGCCTGGGGATGTGGGCCATGGGCCTGCCGATCGCAGCGACCCTGGGCAGGGAGGATCCGTGGATTGCTCCGCCTATGGGTCTCACCGCAGCCCCGACCAATCCGACTGCCGGTGTGTACGAGACCTCCGATGGCCGCCTGCTGTCCCTCATGATGTTGCAGGGATACCGGTATTGGGCCGACTTCTGTCGTCACATCGACCGACCTGACCTGATCAGCGACGTGCGCTTCGCCGATGCTGAGTCGCTGGCCGAGAATGCGGGCGAGGCGGAGACGATCCTGCGAGAGGTGTTGGCCGGACGAACGCTCGCCGAGTGGACGGAGCGATTCACGACCCTCGAGGGTCAGTGGGCGCCTGTGCAGAACACGCACGAGGTTGCCGCCGATCCACAGGCGCGCGCGAACGGCTACATCACGGAAGTGTCCGCCGGCGACGGCACCTTCGAAGTGGTGGCGAGTCCGGTGCAGTTCGATCACGAATCGCCGACCCTGCAGGCGGCGCCGGAGTTTGCAGCCGACACCGAGGCGGTGTTGCTCGAACTCGGCTTCGAATGGGATCGAATCATGGAATTGAAGGTGGCGGGGGCGATCACTTGACGTCGGCCGCACACCCGGACCAGACCTGGACGAGTATCCCTGCGGCGGTGTTCGCGACGATCGATCGTCTGGGGGACGCCGAAGCGGTGATCGACGGCGATGTCCGCCTGACGTTCGCCGAGTTGGGTGACCGTATTCGCCGATCAGCGGCAGCGATGCTGGCCGCCGGAGTGGGGCATGGCGACCGGGTGGCGATCTGGGCACCGAACGGCGTGCGGTGGATCGTGGCAGCGCTGGGGCTGCACTGTGCCGGGGCCACGCTCGTGCCGATCAACACCCGGTTCAAGGGAACCGAAGCGGGACACGTTCTTCGAAGCTCCGGCGCCCGGTTGCTCCTGACCGCCAATGGCTTTCTCGGCATCGATTCGATCGGCATGCTCGCCGACGTGGAACTTCCGGCGCTCGCGGGGATCGTGGTTCTTTCCGGCGACGTTCCCGGCGAGGCGACTTCCTGGGACGAGTTCCTCGCCGGTGGTAGCGGAGTCAGCGACGCCGAAGTCGATGCAAGGATCGCTGCAGTCGGGCCCGACGACGTGTGCGACATCATCTTCACATCCGGGACCACCGGAACCCCGAAGGGCGTGATGATGGCCCACGGCCAGACCCTGCGGCAGTTCAACGACTGGTGCGACTTCGCCGACCTGCGCGAAGGCGACCGCTACCTGATCGTGAACCCGTTCTTTCACATGTTCGGATACAAGGCCGGCTGGTTGGCGTGCCTGATGCGCGGCGCCACGGTGCTGCCCGTCGCCGTCTTCGACGTCGGTGAGGCACTGTCGGTTATCGAGTCGGAGCGGGTGACGGTCTTTCCCGGTCCGCCGACCCTCTACCAGGCGATCCTCGATCATCTGGGCCTCGAGCGCAGCGGTTCCGATGCTCCCGACCTCTCCTCGCTGCGGGTCGCCGTCACCGGGGCTGCCGACATTCCGGTCGACCTGATCCGTCGCATTCGGGACGAGTTGCCGTTCGAACGGATCCTGACCGGCTACGGACTCACCGAGGCCGGAACGGTCACCGGAACCCGGCCGGAGGACGATGCCGAGACGATCGCGACGACTGCCGGACGGCCGATGCCGGGTATCGAGGTTCGTATTCTCGAAGGGGGAGTCGAGGTCGGTCGGGGAGAGACCGGCGAGGTCGTCGTCCGGGGCTACAACGTGATGTCGGGGTACTTCAACGATCCCGAATCCACCCGGGCAGCGGTCGATGCGGAGGGTTGGATGCATACCGGCGACCTCGGCACGATGGACGACATGGACTACGTCCGCATAGTCGGACGCATCAAGGACCTGTTCATCGTCGGAGGATTCAACGCCTACCCGGCAGAGATCGAGAACCTTCTGCTCACGCATCCGGGCATCGCGCGGGCAGCCGTGATCGGCGTACCCGACGAGCGGATGGGTGAGGTGGGGAGGGCGTTCGTGGTTGTGGCCGGTGGGATGGCCCTCGACCCCGAAGAGGTGATCGCATGGAGCCGCACGCACATGGCGAACTACAAGGTGCCACGCTCGGTCATCGTGCTCGACGAACTGCCGTTGAACGCCACCGGCAAGGTGATGAAGGAAGAGCTCCGCAACTACTCACCCTGATCCCCCGAGTACCTCTCGCGGAGGGTTCGGCGAAGGACCTTGCCCGACGGGAGTCGCGGGATCTCATCCACGAATTCGAGCCGGCTGACCTGTTTGTATGACGCCAGCCGGTCGATGACCAGTGCTCGAAGGTCTGCCTCCGTCGAGGTGGCGTCCGGGGCGAGCTGCACCGCCGCGACGACGATTTCGCCTGCGGCCTCGTCGGGTACTCCGAAGACGGCGCAATCGACGACGTCGTCGTGACCATGGAGCACGGCTTCGACTTCGGCCGGAGCCACCTGAAAGCCCTTGACCTTGATCATCTCCTTGACCCGGTCGGTGATCTGGAGCCACCCATCGGCATCGATCCAACCAACGTCGCCCGTGCGGTACCAGCCGTCGACGAACGCGTCTTCGTCTGCTTCTTCGGGGAGGTACCCGGTCATCGCCGAAGGGCTTTTGACCTGGATCTCACCGACACCCCCGGAGCCGAGCACCTCGCCGGACTCGAGGTCGGCGATTCGCATCTGGAGATCGTGGATCGGCAGGCCGGCGGAGTCGAGCCGCCAGGTGTCCGGACGGTTGATGGGATTGCTGGTGATCACCGGGACCTCGCTTGCCCCGTATGCCGGAAGAAAGCGGACTCCGGTCCGTTCGGTGACCCGCTCGGCGACGCTCACGGTGACGGGGGTGGCACCCCACATGATGTAGCGCAGCGAGGACAGGTCGTAGCGCTCGATGTCCGGGTGGTTGGCCATGGCGAGGGCGATCGGCGCCACGACCATTTCGAGCGTGACCCGGTCGGCTTCGATGTACCGAAGGACCTCGTCGAGGTCGAAGCGGGCGTGGAGACGGATGGACGAGGCAGCCGACACCGAGGCGAAGAGGTTGAGGAGGCCCAGAATGTGGAACGGCGGGGTCGTCATCTGAAACCTGTCGTCGGGAGAGAGGCCCAGTGCCGATGCCCAGTGCATCGTCGCCGCCCCGACGGATGCATGGGTATGGCGTACCGCCTTCGGCAACCCGGTGGTTCCGGAGCTGAACACGAGGACTGCTTCGGTCGCGTCCCAATCGGCGTCGATCTGTGGCCGTCTGCCTGAGCGGCGCATCAGGTCGTCGAAGACGTTGTCACGATCGAGGTGCAGTACGTTCGAGCTCTCGGGGAGGCGCTCGTCGGTGGTGCCGTCGCAGATCGACAGGCACGGTTGGGTGAGCCCGGCGGCGTGGTCGATCTCGGCCTCCTTCCATGCCGGACTGATCATCACGACCGACGCGCCCAGGCCGAGGATGCCGTAGACGGCCAGGGCGAACTCCGGCCGGTTCGACGCCATCATCGCCACCCGGTTGCCGACTCGGACTCCTCGATCGGCCAGGAGGGAGCCGAAGGCATTTGCCAGCCCGTCGAACTCCCGATAGGTCGTCACCTCGTTGCCGAAGCGCATGGCGATCCGTTGCGGGTGGGCATCGGCTGCGTCGAAGAGCATGTGGTGGATGCCGCGGTCGGTCGGGTAGTGCAGCGGCGGGAATGCTGGTGGATGTGATGACACGGGCGCTCCGGGTTTCTCGGGGAGAGAGGGTTCCAGGTGTGGTAGGGGAAGGGTCTCCGGGTCTCCGGGCCTCCAGGTCTTGGCGGGAAAGAGCCTTCGGGTGTTCTCCGCTCCACAGTACTCTCGGCGAGAACGCCGCTCTACCCAAGCGCGAGTAGTGTTTTTGAATATCGAGGAGGAGTTCTGGTGAATGACGACGACGTCGGTGCGCTCACGGACCGCATGGATATCAACGACCTGTGTGCCCGCTACGCGATGTGCCTGAGCCGGCACCTTCTCGACGAGATCGTCTCGTTGTTCACCCCGGACGGCGTGTACCACGCGTTCGGTGAGGAGTATTCGATGGAGGTGCTGCCCGATCTCATTGCCGCTGCGCCGAGGGGGCAACTGATCGTCAATACCCCGCTGATCGAACTCGACGGGGATCAGGCGTCAGGAAGCCAGAACTACGCCTTCATCGCTCAGCAGACCCACGAAATGCGCCTTGCCTGGTACGACGACGTGTACGTCCGTACAGAAGAGGGCTGGCGGTTCGCCAGCAGGGCGACGACGTTCCTCCGGCGCAGTGGAGGATTCGACTCAGGGGACGCGCACGACCCGGTTCGCCCCAGAGTGGAGTGATCGGACGAACTCCTGACCGGCGCTGGCGATCAGGAACTCGGTGAAGCAGTCGCCTGACGGCCGGTGAGTCCGCCCAGGCAGAAGTTCCACATCTCCTGAGCACGGTCGTGGTGGGCGGTCGGTGCGCCGGTCGTCACGGTGCCGAACGCATTGAACATCGTGGTCTGCAGTACCAGAGCGGCAGCGTGACGCGTATTGGCCACGGCGCGCAGTTCTGCGGCG
>CAJXIS010000075.1 GCA_913054115.1 uncultured Acidimicrobiaceae bacterium
CGGAGAACCTGGTCGACCTGCAGGACCGGATACTCGCAACGGGAGCGGATGTCGGCCTGGCATTCGACGGAGATGCCGACCGGGTCTTCCTGGTCGACGAACGCGCCCGGCCGGTCTCCGGCACGCTGACCACGGCACTCGTCGCACGATCGGTCCTGCGGCGGGAACCGGGAGCGACGATCGTGCACAACCTGATCTGCGGCAAGGTGGTGCCCGAGGTGATCGCGGAGCACGGAGGCCGGGCGGTCCGGACCAGGGTCGGGCACTCGTTCATCAAGGCGGTCATGGCCGACGAGGGCGCCGCCTTCGGCGGTGAGCATTCCGGCCACTACTACTTCCGCGACAACTGGCGGGCCGACTCGGGGCTGATCGCCGCCCTGATCGTGCTCGAGGAGCTCTCGAAATCCGGCGGGACGTTGAGCGAACTGCTCGAACCGTTCGACCGCCATGCCGCCTCGGGCGAGATCAACACCGTCGTGGACGACCCCGCAGGGGTGATCGAGCAGGTGGCACAGCACTACGCCGGCCTGCCACAGGATCGGCTCGACGGCCTCACCGTCGAACCCGGCGGCTGGTGGTTCAACCTCCGACCGTCCAACACGGAACCGCTGCTCCGACTCAACCTCGAGGCTTCCGATGCCGAGTCCTGCGCCGCCCGCGTGGCGGAGGTCAGGGCACTGATCGACGCCGCCGACTGAACCACCGACCGTAGGATCCGGCTATGACCCTCGACCCGATGCTGCTCGAGATCCTTGCCTGCCCGGACGACAAGGGCCCGCTGCTCTACTTCGCCGACGAGCACGCCCTCTACAACCCGAGGATCCGTCGCCGCTACGTGGTCCGCGACGGCATCCCCGTGCTGCTGATCGACGAGGCCGAGTCCGTCGACGAGACCGAACACGATCGCCTGCTGGCACTGGCCGAGGCAACGGGCGTGCGCCCCACGTTCGACGCCTGACGGCTCCCTCCCGCCGCATTCGATGGACCACCTCCAGGGCCGACTCCAGCACTACGACTGGGGATCGACCACCGCCCTGGCCGAGCTGCGGGGTCTCGAGCCCACGGGTAGCCCCGAGGCCGAACTCTGGTTCGGGGCACACCCCTCGTCGCCGGCGACCCTGGACCGGGGTGGCCGAACGGATGGCCTCGACGCCGTCCTCGCCGCCGATCCCTCGGCAGAGCTCGGGCCGGCCGCCGGCATGCGGGAAGGCACGCTGCCGTTCCTCGTGAAGCTGCTGGCCGCAGACGTTCCGCTGTCGATCCAGGCGCACCCGGACCGTCCGGCCGCCGAGGCCGGCTACGCCGCCGAGAACGAGTCGGGCATTCCCCTCGGATCGGCGAACCGGTCGTTCCGGGATGCCCGCCGCAAACCGGAGCTGGTGGTCGCGGTGACCCCGTTCCGGGCCCTGTGCGGCTTTCGCCAGATCGGCGAGGCGCTCGGGGTGGCGGCCGCCCTCGGCTTGCCCGACGAGCTGCTGGCACCCCTCCGCGAACAGGGCCCGGTCGCCTGGTCCGATGTCGTTGGCAGGATCCTGACCGGCGATCCATCGGAAACGGTCGAAGCCATGATGGCGCACTGCGGCAGGGGCGTTGCCGGGGCATGGGCGGCGACGGCCGACCTGGTCCTCGAACTGTCCGGTCGGTTCCCCGGCGACCCGGCGCTGGCCCTCGTGCCGCTGCTCGTGGAGCACCATCTCGAGCCCGGTGAGGCACTGTTCCTCGGGCCGGGTGTCCTCCACGCCTACCTCGGCGGCCTGGCGGTCGAGGTGATGGCCTCCTCGGACAACGTCCTGCGGGGTGGGCTGACCAGCAAGCACGTCGACGTCGAGCGGCTCGTCGAATCACTCGACCCGGGCGCTGCGGCGACCTGCGTGCAGCGGCCCGGCCCCGGCGTCCACCGCTACGACACGCCCGTCGAGGAGTTCTCGGTGTGGCGCATGGAAGGCACGACCGTCGCAGTGAACGGTCGATCGGGGCCGGACATCGTCGTGTGCATCGACGGCTCGACGGCCCTGACGTCGGCGGGAACGGGTGCCGGGCTCGAGTTGGCCCCGGGATGTGCCGCGTGGGTGCCCCATGACGACGGCGCCTACCGGATCGACGCCGGGGGCCTCGCCTATCGCATCACCACCGGCGAGCCGGGAGCCTGACGTGTCGATGCTCGAAGGCCCGCGCGACAGCCTCGGACTGGTTGAGGCGTCGCTGGGGGCACCCGACGAGATGCGCCGTCTGTCCACCGAGGCCCTCGAGGTCGACTTCGGCGCCCGACGGGACCCGCTGTTCGTCGTCCTCGGGGGAGAGGGGCTGGGTCGTCTCGTCGCCAGGGCTATCGCCGCATTCGTCGCTCCGACCGCGCCGTGCCCCGTCGTCGTGCTGCCGTCCGGTGTGACCGGCGGGACGTTCCCCGAGCGCACGCTCGATGTCCGGTTCGGCCAGGCGCAGGCCGACCCGGCAGGTCAGCAGTTTCACGCCCCGTCCGGGCCTGCAGGACTCGCCGAACGACTGGGGCTCGCCCCACAACTGGTGGCCGGTCTCGTGCTGCTGGCGCAGGCAGGCCTCGGACCGGAGCCCGACGTCGAGGCGCTGGCCGCCCGGCTCTCGGATCGCCTCGATGCCCTGCAGGCGGAGGGTGTCGTCGATCGGCTCGTTGCCCGCATCGGCCGCACGCTGCCGCTCGTGCACGGAGGAGGACCCGTCGGAAGCGTGCTCGCCGACCACGCCAAGTTCCAGGTGAACCGTCATGGCAAGGTGGCCTGCTGGTCGGCGGCGACCCCCGAACTGGCGTACGACGAGGTCTGCTCCTGGGGGCAGCACGGCGACGTCACCCGCCAGGTGTTCACGGCGGTCTTCCTGCGGGGCACCCACGAGCCGCCGGCGGATGCCGGGGCACTCGACCGCTATGCGGACCTGGTCGACGAGTTCGTCGCCAGTGTCCTGTCAGTGGAGGGCGGCACCGGCGAGCCGCTCGCGGATGCTTGTGTCCTCGCCGTCATGGGCGAGCAACTGGGCCTGCGCCTGGCGCTCGCCGAGGGCTTCGACCCGGCACCGGCACCGGGCCTCGAGTGGAGCGTGTGAGCCGGTAGCCTGACCGCAGCGGCTGCCCGAACGGCGTCAGACGACCCCAGCACGAACAGCGCCCGACATCGAGTCGGTGCGGCACAACGTTTCGAGGAATCCCGAGGAGTCGTCATGTCCCTACACCAAGACCACCGCGTCGCCGACCTGTCCCTGCACGAGTTCGGTCGCAACGAGATCCGGCTGGCCGAGCACGAGATGCCCGGCCTCATGTCGCTGCGGGCCGAGTTCGCCGACGAGCAGCCCCTCGCCGGTGCCCGCATCGCCGGCTCACTGCACATGACCGTGCAGACCGCCGTGCTGATCGAGACGCTGACCGCCCTCGGAGCCGACGTCCGCTGGGCCAGCTGCAACATCTTCTCCACCCAGGACCACGCCGCCGCTGCGGCCGTGTGCGGGCCCGGCGGCTCGCCCGACGACCTGCGCGGCGTCCCGGTGTTCGCCTGGAAGGGCGAGACCCTCGAGGAGTACTGGTGGACCGCCGAGCAGATCCTCCGCTGGCCCGACGGTCGGGGCCCCAACCTGATCCTCGACGACGGCGGCGACGCCACCATGCTGGTCCACAAGGGCGCCGAGTTCGAAGCCGCCGGCGCCGTCCCGGACGCCACCGACGACGACCCCGAGGAGTGGCACGTGTTCATCGCCACGCTGCAGTCCTCGTTGGCCGAGGATCCGCAGCGCTGGACCCGGATCGCCGCCGACATCCGCGGCGTCTCCGAGGAGACCACCACCGGCGTCCACCGCCTCTACCGGATGCAGCAGGACGGCGAGCTGCTGTTCCCGGCGATCAACGTCAACGACAGCGTCACAAAGTCGAAGTTCGACAACCTCTACGGGTGCCGCCATTCGCTCATCGACGGCATCAACCGCGGCACCGACGTGATGATCGGTGGCAAGGTCGCCGTCGTGTGCGGGTTCGGCGATGTCGGCAAGGGCTGCGCCGAGTCGCTGCGGGGCCAGGGTGCCAGGGTGATCGTCACCGAGGTGGACCCGATCTGCGCCCTGCAGGCGGCCATGCAGGGCTACGAGGTCAACACGCTCGAGCGCGTGCTCGACGTGGCCGACATCTTCGTGACGGCGACGGGGTGCAAGGACGTGATCAGCGCCGAGCACATGTCCCGCATGAAGCACCAGGCGATCGTCGGCAACATCGGACACTTCGACAACGAGATCGACATGGCAGGCCTGGTGCGCATGTCCGATGTCCAGCGGGTGACGATCAAGCCGCAGGTCGACGAGTTCGTGTTTCCCGACGGCCACTCGGTGATCGTGCTCTCCGAGGGACGGCTGCTCAACCTGGGCAATGCCACGGGCCATCCCAGCTTCGTGATGTCGGCCAGCTTCTCGAACCAGGTGCTGGCCCAGATCGAGCTGCACGCACGGGCCGAGGACTATGGCCGCGAAGTCATCACCCTGCCGAAGGAACTCGACGAGAAGGTGGCCCGGCTGCACCTCGGCGCCCTGGGCGTCCGCCTGACGGAGCTGACCGACGACCAGGCCGACTACCTGGGCGTCGCAACAGATGGTCCGTTCAAGCCCGACCACTACCGATACTGAGCCGGCCGGGGTCACAGGGGTGTCCGTCGTCTGCGGCATCTGCGGGGGGAGCGGCGCCGGCAAGTCGACCCTGGTGAGGGCCGTGGTCGATCGTCTGGAGCAGCGCGGCATCGAGGTGGCCCTGCTGCCGTTCGACGACTACTACCACGACCATGGCCACCTCGAGGTCACCGAACGGGCACTCGTCAACTACGACCACCCCGACTCGCTGGACCTCGAGCGGTTCACCGCCGACCTGGAGGACCTGGCCGGAGGCCGGTCGGTGGACGCTCCGGTCTACGACCTCGCCACGCACTGCCGGCTGCCGACGTCGCGGCGGCTGTCGCCCCAGCCCGTGCTGCTCACGGAGGGCATCCTGCTGCTGGCGACCCCCGAGGTTCGGCGCCGGTTGGACGTGACCGTCTTCGTCGAGGCGCCCGAGGACCTGCGCCTCCAACGGCGCATCGTCCGCGACGTCGAGGAGCGGGGTCGGACCCCCGCCGGCGTGCGGGCGCAGTTCGCAGCGACCGTGGCGCCGATGTACGAGCGTTTCGTCGCACCGTTCGCGTCACGGGCCGATCGGATCGTCGATGGGACGGGCGACCTGGCCCGACAGGCCGAGGATCTCGCCGACCTGCTCATCGAACGACTGGATGGGGACACCACCGACCGGACTGTCGCACCCCGTACCTAACGTCGGCGGTATGCCGATGAACCGTCGAACGTCCGACTGCCGGAGCTGCCCGTTGTCCGGGTCCGGACCCTGCGCAACGTGCGTCGCACACCTCGGGCCCGAACCGCTCGTCTGGACGCCTCCGGGCGTGGACCACATCCGGGTGCTCGGTCCTTACGACGGACCGGCGGGTGTGCTCGTGCGGGGCCTCAAGTTCGCCAACCACCGTGCACCCGTCCATGCCCTCGGGGCCGCCCTGGCCGCCGTGGGTCGCCGCGAGGGCGACCTCCCCGACCTGGTGACCTGGGTGCCGAGCACCGTTGAGCGCCGCAACCGGCGTGGTGTGGAGCACGCTGCCCTGCTGGCCCGGGCGACCGGGCGTGCACTCGGCGTGCCCGTGCGTCGCCTGCTGCTCCGGGCACCGGGTCCGCCCCAGTCGACCCGCAGCCTCCACCAGCGGCGGCGTGGCCCGACCATGCGCTCCCGCCGGCTGGCACCGGGAGCGGCGATCGTCATCGTCGACGATGTCGTGACGACGGGAACGTCGCTTGCGACCGCCGCCGCCGCACTGCGCGCGGCCGGTGCGTCACGGGTCTCGGCGATCGTCGTCGCTGCCACAACGGGCGGCGGAGGGGCACGTCCGAGGGATGGCGTCGGTCGATAGCGTCCGGCGCATGCACCCGGACGAACCCGTTGCCGACGAGTCGATCGCCGATGCACAGGTCCGCGATGAGCTGCCGACAGATCTCGACGTCGCCGCCACCATGGGCGACTACGTCTTTCCCGACAACAGTCGTCGACGCATCCCCGGTTACATGTACCTCTTCCTCGGACTCGCGGCTCTGGTCGTCGTCGCCGTGGCCGATGGATCGGCGCTGGTCAACGGCGGCTTCCTGGTCGGCGGCGCAGCGCTCGTCCTGATGGGCGCCTATCACCTGCAGGCCGGATGGCATGTCGCCTTCGACGAGCGCGAGGCCCTGGTCGCCGCCACCCGGGCGGTGGGGTTCCCCATCGGCCATGCCTCGGCGCAGATGGCCTGGCGGGGCCTGCGCAGCCGACCCACTTGGCGCATCCTGCTCTACTCGAACGAATCCCCTCCCGATCGACGGGGGCTGGTCCTGGTCGATGCCGTCGACGGCTCGATCGTGGCCCAGTTCGACGAGGAGAACCCCGAGGACTGGTCGGCGGACTGACCCACCCGGGTTGCACGCCGGCCCAGCGTGTCGGGTGGCACGTGGGGGGAGTCGACCCCCGTGGGCACCGCACAGGTAGCATGGCCACGATCTCAGCCCTGCCCGCAGCGCCGGCCGGCGACACCGCAGTTCGGGCGACAGGAGGCATCACATGCTGGATGGAAACTGGCGTACCGCCGTCGATCGCGGCCTGATGCCGATCGGCCGCAGCCTGCGGCGCACGGGCATCTCGGCCGACGCGGTCACGGTCACCGGGATCGTGATGGCCTCGGCCGCAGCGGTCAGCATCGGACTCGGCTACCTCCGGTTCGGTCTCCTCTTCCTCGTGCTGACCGGGATTCCCGATGCCCTCGACGGCGCCGTGGCGAAGGCCTCGGGCACCTCCTCGAAGCGTGGCGCCTTCTTCGACTCGGTCTCCGACCGAATCACCGACGCCCTCCTGTTCGGCGGCATCGCCTGGCATTTCGCCGGGACGGAACCCGGCCACATCATGATGCTGCCCGTCGCCGTCATGGCCGCCGCCATGCTCGTGTCCTACATGCGGGCGAAGGCCGAATCACTCGGATACGACGCCAAGGGCGGCCTGATGGAACGGGCCGAGCGGTTCCTGGTGCTCGGTGTGGGACTGCTCTTCGCCGAGGTCCTGATCGCCGTCCTCTGGCTGATGCTCGTCCTGACGCTCGTCACCGCCGTACAGCGCTTCGTCAAGGTCTGGCGCCAGGCAGGCCTCGAGCGGGAGGCGCCCGATCGTCGTCGAGCCGAACGCCGTCGCCAGTTGCGTACCGACCGGCGTGTGCAGCGTCGGGCCCGCATGGCCGCACGCCGTAGCAGGCTCGACCACTAGACGACCGACGTGGCCGTCCGTTCGGTCGCCCTCGGCTACCGACTGGCTTCGAAGGCTGCCCAGATCGTCCCCTGGCGGTTCGGGGAGGCCACGGCCAGGACGCTCGGTCGGGTTGCCGGTCGCCTCGGGTCCGACCGTCGGCGCATCGTCGAACGACATGTGCAACGGATTCGCGGCGGCGAACTGACGGGTGCCGACCTTCGCCGGGCAGTCGATGACGTTTTCGCCTCGTACGCCAACTACTGGTTCCAGAGCCTCCGGCTCCCTGCCATGGACCCGCACGAGATCGACGCCGGCTTCACCGAGGAGGGCTTCGAACACGTCGTCGAGGCCCAGGAATCCGGTCGGGGGGTGATCCTCGCGATGCCGCACCTCGGTGGCTGGGACTGGGCCGGCTCCTGGCTCAGCCGGGTCGTGAAGTATCCGGTGGCGGCGGTGGTCGAGCCGCTCGAACCGCCGGAGCTGTTCGAGTGGTTCCGCGACTACCGACGGTCGTACGGCATCGAGGTCATCGCCCTGGGCCCCGAGGCCAGCGGAGCGGTGCAACGGGCCCTGGGCGAGGGGGCCGTCATCGTGTTGCTGAGCGACCGCCACGTCGGAGGCGCTGGCGTCGAGGTCGAGTTCTTCGGGGAGACGACGACCCTTCCCGCCGGTCCGGCGATCCTCGCCCTGCGCACCGGTGCGGCCCTGATCCCGGCGACCGCGTACATCCGTCGGCGAGGGTGTCACGGCGTGGCTCGCCCACCCGTTCCGGCGCTGCGGGAGGGTCGGTTCCGGGACGATGTGATCCGGGTGACGCGTGCTCTGGCTGTCGAGTTCGAGGACCTCATCCGGGCCGAGCCAGAACAGTGGCACGTGCTCCAACCCAACTGGCCCAGTGATCGCTCCGGAGCGGAACCGGCGGGCACCGGCCCCGACGAGGGCTAGCGTCGACATCGTGCGCATCGGCCTGGTCTGTCCGTACAGCCTGACGCTGCCCGGTGGCGTGCAGGGTCAGGTGCTCGCACTCGCACGGTCCCTGCGGGCATCGGGCCATCCGACGCGGGTGCTCGGTCCCTGCGACGGACCGCCGCCGGACGCCGGTGTCACACCGCTCGGCAACAGCCTGCCCACGGCCGCCAACGGCTCTGTGGCACCGATCGCCCCCGACGTCCCCTGTGCCCTGCGGACGATCCGGGCACTTCGTGACGAGGAGTTCGACGTACTGCACCTGCACGAGCCCCTGGCGCCGGGTCCCACCGTGACGGCGTTGTTCCTGGCGTCGATCCCGATGGTGGGTACCTTCCATGCAGCAGGAGGGAGCCGCGCCTACGAGCTGTTGAACCCACCGGTCCGTTGGCTCCGACAGCGGCTCGACGCCTCGTTCGCCGTGTCCGAGGACGCCGCTGCCATGGCCGGAGGAGCACTCGG
>CAJXIS010000076.1 GCA_913054115.1 uncultured Acidimicrobiaceae bacterium
CGGGACCGGTGGCTTCCTGGTGATGACCGCCCGCGAGGGGCGCATGGTGGTCCTTCCCCTGGTGGGCATCGCCCTCGGGCTGAGTCCCACGTCCGTTGGGGGCCTCGTCGCCGTGGGAACCGCCACCGACCTACTGCTGTTCCCACTCTCGGGGTTGATCATGGACCGCTACGGTCGCCTCCACGCCATGTTGCCGGCCTACGGGCTGCTCGGCGTCGGGCTGGCCCTGCTGGCGGTCGCCGAAGGGCCGACGATGGCTGTGGTCGCCGGAGCGGTCATGGGGGTCGGCAACGGCCTCAGCTCGGGGAGCCTGTTCACCCTCGGCAGCGATCTGGCGCCCCCGGAGTCGCCGGGCCCGTTCCTCGGTGCGATGGCGGTGATGACCGACGCCGGCCGGGTGGCCGGGCCGCTCCTGGTGGGGATCGTCGCCGACAGCGCCGGCCTCGGCTGGGCGTCGTGGGCGCTGGCAGGCGTGGCGGCACTGGCTGTGCTCTGGTTGGGCCTGGTGATCGGCGAGACCGGCACTACGGTCCGGTCGCCATCGGATCCCGACCCCCCGGCCTGAGCGCCGGGAGAAAACGAGACCACCATGCTGTTCGCCATCCACGCCCTCGACCGTGCCGACGCCGGCGGCCTCCGTGCGGAGACCCGGCCAGCTCATCTCGAGTATGCGTCGCGTTTCGAGATCGCCTACGGGGGACCGCTCCTGGACGACCGGGGCGACATGTGCGGTTCGCTGATCGTGCTCGAAGCCGAGGATCTGGCAGCGGCCCAATCGTTTTCCGCTGGCGACCCGTACGCCGTCGCCGGCCTGTTCGAGCGTGTGGAGATCCGGGGGTTCAGACCCGTGCTCGGACCGTCGAACTGAGCAGGCTCACCCGAGCCCGGCGAGGAATGCCATCAGGGCGGCATTGACGGTCGCTGCATCCTCGAGGTTCGACGAGTGGCCGACGCCGGGGACCTCGACGAACGTGGTCGGGCCGCCGAGGCCGTCCGCCATCTCACGCCCGCGTTCGATCGGTATGGCGGCATCGACCTCGCCGTGGAGGACGAGGGCTGGACAGGTGATCTCAGCGAGGCGGTCGGTGACCGAGTCGCGATCGAAGAGGCAGTCCTTGGCGGCGGCCCAGGCGGAAACGGGTTTGGCGTTCCACTTGGCACGCCAGATGGCCGCGCCCTCGTAGCCCGGGGCGAACAGCACCCCCTGGAACATGTCGCCGATCTCTCCGGCGAGGCCCATAGCGAGCGCGGCGTCGAACAGGCCCTGGAACTGCGCCCGGTCCTCGTCGGAGAGGGCCCCGGGTTCCGAGTCGACGAGCACCATCGCCCGGACGCGTTCTGGCGAGGTGAGTGCCGCCCGGAGTGTCAGGAACCCGCCCTGCGACATGCCGCCAAGCACCGCCGCTTCGATGCCGAGATGGTCCATGAGGGCGAGGACGTCGTCGGCCAGGTCCCAGTAGGTGAACGGTTCGGTGTTGGTGGTCTGTCCCCAACCCCGCTCGTCGTAGGTGACCACGCGCCATCCGGCATCGGTCAGGGGACCGACCTGCGGCGCCCACATCTCGTGCCCCATCGAGAAACCGTGGCTGAGGACGATCGGTGGCCCATCGCCACCCGAGTCGATGTAGTGGATGGACTGTCCGTTGACGTCTGCGAATGGCATCGCTGAATCCTCCTGGGTGTCGGCGCTCGGACCCTAGGGCACGGGTGCCGGTGCAACCGTGGTCAGGTCTGGTCCCTAGGCGGCACGTGGCGCCTGCCGTGGTGGTTCAGCCACTCGTGGAGCGGGTGGCGCACCCAGCGTCCGACCGAGTGGGCCATCTCCCCGGAACGGGCGAGGACCGGCTGGAAGGTGGACTGGCGCTCGACCGGGACCGCCTCGCGCCGCTGGATGCGGTACAGCAGGTAGACGACCATCATGGCGAGCACCGTCGCCAGCGTCCCGTAGTAGCCGACCGGCCCGAAGGCCTCCATGGCGAAGGCGAGGACCATGGGCGAGAACACGGCGCCCATGCCGCTGACCATCACGATCCCCGAGGCGGCGGCCAGGCGCTTCTCGGGTGGGATCCAGTCGTTGGCGAGCGCCACGAACTGCCCGTAGAGCGGGAACACGAAGGCCCCGAAGGCGAAGTTGACCAGCAGGATCAGAGAACTCGACGGCGAGACCAGGGTGCCCAGTCCGGCGATGGCGCACGAGATGGCGCCGACGATGGCGATCACCCCTCGCCGGGGATAGCGGTCCGACAGGGTGCCGAGGGGGATCTGGAGGACCACGGCGCCGACCACAGCCACCGAGGTGAAGCTGGCGACCTTCGCCGTGCTCATGCCCGCCTCGGTGCCGAAGACGGCGCCCATGCTGGTCGCAGCCGACTGGACGAAGGAGCACAGGAACAGTCCGACGACCGCCGAGGGGATCGTGCGGTAGAGCTCCCGGACCGGCATCGACTCCGGGGTCGTCATGGGCGGCGTCGACGAGGCCGAGAGCGTCACCGGGATCACGGCTGCGGAGATCAGCACCGAGGAGAGCACGAAGAGTTCGAAGCCCTGCGGAGGACCGACGTTGATCAGCAGTTGGCCGCCGGCGGTGCCGCCCATCATGAACATCATGTAGAGCCCGAGGATCATGCCGCGGGTCGTGTTGGAGGCGCGGTCGTTGAGCCAGCTCTCGAGTACGACGAAGACGCCGGCGTTGCAGAACCCGCTGACCATGTAGACGACCGACCAGCTCAGGGGGGTGACGAGGATGGCGTTGACGAGCACGGCGGTGGAGGCGAGCGAGGCGAGGGCTGCGAACACCCGGATGTGGCCGACGGTCGCCAGCGCCCGGGTGATGAACTTGGCGCCGATGAGGTAGCCGGCGAAGTGGAAGGCCATGACCATGCCCATCGAACCGGCGCCGATGCCCTCCGCCTGGCCGCGGATGGGCAGCAGGATCCGTTGGAGGCCGTTGCCGACCTGATACAGGGCGAAGCCGAGGAAGAGGGCCCAGACGCCCGCGATGGCCGGAGAGCTGCGGGTGGTGGAGGGACCGTGCCCGCTCAACGAAGGGTCCGGACGCCCAGACCGACGTAGTCGGGCAGGTCGAGGTGGGCGTGGGCTGCGGCGAGCTCGAGGGCGTTCGTGGACAGGGGCTCGGCCATCGGCCCGACGCGGGGAGTTCCGTCGGTGCCGTGGGCGACGTGGAGCATCATCGACTCCTGGGTGCTGACCGGTTCAGGGTCGTCGTCGGCGATCAGGAGGTGCAGGACATGGAGCCTCTTCGCATCGGCGCCGAGCAGCCAGGTGTCCGTGGAGATCGCCGCCCCCTCGTGGACCTCCCTGAGAAATCGGATGCGGGTCTCGGCGGTGTAGATCGTGCCGTGGGCGTCCCGGTATCCGGCGCCGAATCCCAGGTGGATCAGCAGGGCGTCGGAGGCATCGCCGAAGGCGACCCCGTACCAGCCCTCGGACATGTGTCCGTTGTAGTCGGACCATTCGGGCGGCACGACGGTGCGCCAGACTCGGAGTGGTTCGGGGACACCTGCCATCGTGCACACCTCCCAGTTCGAACTGCCCGCTTGACGCAGGGGGTGGGTCGTGCGTTGCACGACGTGGACGCGCGCAATCTAGGGCCGCTGCGCGGTTACGGCAATGGATGGTGGAGTGGCGTTTGGCTCACCTACCGGGGCCGGGGGGCAACGATGCCGGGTCCAGTGCCGACAGGGCCTCGACGGGCGGGCGCCGACCGACTCCCAGGATCTCCTCCGCTGCGGCCGCCACCTCGAAGAGCCGCCGGTCGCTGTTCCTGGCACCGGACAACTGGATGCCGATCGGCAGGCTGCCGTCGTCGCTCCAACCGGCCGGAATCGAGATCGAGGGTCCGCCGGGCACTGTGAGGCGTGAACAGCTCCGCATCCAGTCCGTATAGCGCCCGAGCGGTCGGCCTTCGACCTCCCGGACCCATTCCTCGCCGACCGGGAACGGCGCCACCTGGCTGGTGGGGGTCATGAGGACGTCGTCGGGGCCCAGGAATCCATCCCAGGCGGAGCCGAGCCGGTGCTCCTGGGCCACGGCATGGGCGATCGCCCCGTCGGCGAGTGCGAGGCCGTCGCTGACCTCCTGGCGGATCGTGGCCTTGACGGACACGTTGTCGATGAGTGCTCCGACCTTGAGGGCATAGCCCAGTGACCGGAGCACCTCGAAGCAGGCGTCGACACCGTCGAACGGCGGATCCGATTCCTCGACCCGCCACCCGGCAGCGGCGAACGCTGCGGCAGCCTCGGCGACGACCCGGCGAACCGCGGCATCCACGGGCAGGTCGCCATGGTCCACGGAGACCAGCAGCCGTGCGGGAGGACGAGCATCGAGCATCGTGGAATGCCCGACCATCACGGCATGGAACAGTGCCGCGTCTGCGACCGTCCGTGCCATGGGGCCCTCGATCCCCATGCCGAGGCGCCCATCGAGGGGTGGGAAGCCGGGGATGGTCCCCTTGGAGGGCCGGAACCCGACGATGCCGCAGAACGAGGCGGGGTTACGGAGTGATCCACCGAGATCGGATCCGTCGGCGAGCGAAAGCGAGCCGCAGGCGAGGGCCGCCGCCGCACCACCGCTCGACCCACCAGCGCTCCTCGTCGGGTCCCAGGGGTTGCGGGTGAGGCCGTGCACCGGGTTGAAGGTGTGGGAGCCGGCGCCGAACTCCGGCGTGTTCGTCTTGCCGACGAACACCGTGCCGGCGCCGGCGAGCAGCCCGACGAGCGGATGGCTCACGGTCGGCACGTGGCCGGCGAATGCCGGGCTCCCGTAGGTCGTGCGGACGCCTGCCGTGTCGAGGAGGTTCTTGTGGGCGATGACGAGGCCCCGGAGTGGCGCATCCGGCAGGAACCCGGGTTCGGCGTCGAGCCGGTCGGCGACCGAGGCCCCCCGCTCCCAGTCGACCTCGACGAGGGCGTTGACGACCGGTTCGGTCGCCTCGGCCCGCCGGCGACAGGCGTCGAGCAATTCGCGGGCGGAAAGCCGACGGCCCTCCAGCAGCCGTCGCTGCTCGAGGGCTGTCAGGTCTGCCGGATCCACGGCGCGCACCCTAGGGGTGCGGGCGCGTCCGGTGGTTACTAGTGGGTACTAGTGGATGCTGAGGCCCGCCGGGAGTTGGGCGCCGAACTCGGTGCTGGCATCCACAAGGGCGGCGAACACGTAGTTCCCGAAGGACCTCTCGCACGAGATCAGATAGGACGCCACGCCTGCCCGATCGGACCGGAGCAGATCACAGGTCACCTCCGCCACCGAGCCCGAGAACACGGCCCCGTCGGGGGTCATGTCGTCGGCAAGGTCGAGGTTGCAGACCTTGGCGAGTACCGCAGTGGCCTTCGGGCCGGAGACCCGCATCATGGCGCGGCCGTGCGTGATGTCGACGACGCTCACGAAGCCTTCGGCGTTCACCGACGCTGCGACCTCGGTGGCTCGATCGATCGCAGCGAACAGGGTCCATTCGTCGGGTCGGGTACCGCAGACCAGGGTGCCGTCGGCACGGAGCCTGCTCTGGCCGAACGGCACCGCCAGGTCGGCGGCGGCCGCCGTGCCCGCAGCGGCCCTGACAACGATCTTGGCCGTGGCCGTCTCGTCCTCGACCGTCACGGAGCCGTCCGGTGCCGAGATCGGCCCATAGGAGATCGGGCTCTTGAACTCGATGTCAGGCATTCTGACGTACCCCCTCGGGGTCGATGTGTGCATGGTGTTCCTGGACGGTGCCGATGATCCGGCGGCCGTCGATGAGCAGGATGGTGACCTTCGTGCCGGCTGCCGCCAACGACGGATCGACCTGCCCGAGGCAGACCGAGCGACCCAGCGACGGGGACATGCGGCTGGAGGTGATCCTGCCGAGGATCCGGTTGGACTCGCCGTCCACGATCTGGTCGGCCTCCATCGGGACCACCTGGGGGTCGTCCGGCTGGATCGCGACCAGGATCGGCAGGTCGGTGCGGGCATAGGCAGCCTTGAGCTCCGGCAGGCCGATGGTGTCGGGCTTGTCGAGCTTCACAAGCCCGCCGAGACCTGCGGTCGGCGCCTTGGTGAGGCCGTCCGTGTCCTGGCCCACGATGTAGTGGCCCTTCTCCAGGCGCAGGATGCGCTGCGCCTCGACGCCGAACGTCCTGATGCCGAGGTCCTCGCCGCTGGTGAGCAGGGACTCCCAGACGTGCAATGCATGGCCGGACGGCACGTGCAGCTCGTAGGAGAGCTCACCCGTGAAGCCGATGCGCCAGATGATGCAGTCGGCGACACCGGCAACGGTGCCGCGGCGGACATGGAAGTAGGGGAAGGCCTCGGGGCTGAGGTCGACGCCCTCGACGAGCCGCAACAGCACCTCACGGCACTTCGGCCCGGCCACGTTGATGCTCGTGAGGCCACCCGTGACGGCGGTGACGTGTACGTCCCACTCCGGACGGTAGGTCTGGAGGTAGTCCTCGAGCATCTCCCAGACCGCGCCCGCACCCGACGACGTGCAGGTCATCAGGTAGTGGTTCTCGCCGAGTCGGCTCGTGACGCCATCGTCGGAGACGACGCCGTCCTCGGCCACCATCGCGCCGTAGCGGACCCGGCCGATGTCGAGTTTCTGCCACTTGTTGACGTAGACGAGCTCGAGGAGCTTGGTCACGTCCGGGCCCCGGAGGTCGAGTTTGCCGAGCGGGGTGACGTCGATGATGCCGACGTTCTCACGCACGTTCAGGGCCTCGCCCGTGGGGTCGCCGTAGTGGTCGGGACGGATCCACTGGCCGGCCAGGAGCGGCGACGCACCGTGGGCCTCGTGCCAGTCCTGGAGGGCGGAGCGGCGAATCGGTTCGAAGATCCGGCCGGCCAGGGCACCGAGCGAGATGGGGGCGTACGGGGGGCGCCAGACGGTCGTCCCGATGTCGACCATGCTCATGTTGCGGGCCTCGGCCAGCACGGCGGCGGCGTTGACGGTCTCGAGCTTGCCCTGGGAGGGGCCCATCGTGACCGTCGTGTATCGCTTCATGAGCTCGATCGAGTCGAAGCCCTCCTTGGCGGCCTGGACGAGGTCCTTCGAGGACACGTCCTCGGAGAGATCGACCATGCCGTGGGTGCTGCTCCGGTAACACTCGGGATGTGGCACACGGGCCAGCGGGGTCCGGGTGTCGGCCAGGGACTCCGGCCTCGGGCCATCGGGATTGCGTGCACGGGCGGACAGCGACCGGCGATCGTGCCGGTTGCGCAGCGCACGGTTCGCCGCAAGCGCCCCGGTGGCCTTTCCGTGGGCGACCAGTTCGGCCGTCGTGCCGTTGCCGGTGATACCACCCGTGGCCAGCACGCTGTCCGGCAACTGGTTGGAGAAGTAGCGGGCAGCCGAGGCGTCGTAGACGGGACGGTCGCCGGCCATGTTCAGCAGCGAGGTGGGGGCGGTCCAACCGGTGCCGATGACCACGAGGTCTGCGGACACCGTCCGGCCGTCGCCGAGGACGACCTTGCTCACCCGCCCCCTGCCCTGGACCTCGACGATGTCCTCGCCGGCCCGGACGTCGAGCGCAGCCACGATCTCGACGCCTGCGGCCTCGAGATCGGCGATGGCGGCGTCGCCCTCGGAGTTGGCAGAAAGGACCACGGCCTTGGAGCCGGGCTTGACGGCCCACAGGTTGATGAGGCGACGCACGGTGCCCGACAACATCACGCCGGGGGTGTCGTTGCCGGCGAAGATGTAGGGCCGCTCGATGAGGCCGGGGGCCACGACGAGGCTGTTCGCCCTGGCCTTGATCAGGCGTTCGGGAGCGATCGGGTGCGACCGCTGCATCACGGCCATCCAGTTGTGGTCGTAGCGACCGGTCACCGTCGAGTCGATGACGACCTCGATGCCCGGATGGGCCTCGACGGCCGAGATCAGCTCGGCGAGTGCGGCCAGGTCGTCGGCGTCACCCCAGCGGAGGTGCCCGCCGAGGTCCGGCTCGTGCTCGACGAGCATGACCGAGGCGCCTGTCTCGGCAGCGGCGATCGCCGCACCCATGCCGGCCGGGCCGCCACCCGCGACGAGCACGTCCGGGTGGGCGAAGCGCTTGTCGTAGGCGCCGTGGGCACTGGTCTCCCAGAAGATCCGGCCGCCGGGAGCGAACTTGCGGAGCACCTTCTGGTACACGTTGTGCCAGAACCACTTCGGGCGCATGAATGTCTTGTAGTAGAAGCCCACCGACAGGAACCGGCCGACCAGCTGGTTGACGGCGCCGACGTCGAACCTGAGGCTGGGCCACACGTTCTGGGCACTGACCTCCATGCCTGCGATGAGGCGGCGGCTGCCGGCTCTCACGTTGGGCTCGTCGCCAACCTGCACGAACAGGTTCGGGTCCCAGTGGTCGGCGGTCATGATGCCGCGCTGGCGCTTGTACTTCATGGAGCGGGCGAAGACCTCGACGCCGCCTGCGGCGAGGGCCGAGGCGATGGTGTCGCCCTGGTACCCGGTGTATCCCTGGCCGTTCCAGGTGAAGGCCAGGGACGTGTCCCGGTCGATCACCTCACCCGGGCGCTGGGGGAGTCGGTTGTCGGTCATGACGCCTCCGAATAGCGGATCTCGTTCGTAGCGGTGTTCCGCTGGATGGTGAAGTAGCGGCGGCAACCGCTCCGGCAGTACCAGGTCTCGGTGACCCAGCCGGCGGGGTTCTCACGCAGGTACAGGTAGGTGCGCCACTCCTTGAGGGAGGCGGTCGCGGGATCGGGCCGAGGCGTGACCTCGCCG
>CAJXIS010000077.1 GCA_913054115.1 uncultured Acidimicrobiaceae bacterium
CGCCCACATCGGCGTCGAGCTGACCGACTCCCCCTATGTCGTGACCAGCATGCGCACGATGACCCGCATGGGGCAGCCGGTGCTCGACGTGCTCGGCGATGGCGACTTCGTGCCGTGCGTCCATTCGGTGGGCGCCCCGTTGCCCGACGGCGTCGAGGACGTGCCGTGGCCGTGCGACCCGGACAACCGCTCCATCGCCCACTTCCCCGAGACCCGCGAGATCTGGTCGTACGGCTCCGGCTACGGCGGCAACGCCCTGCTGGGCAAGAAGTGCTTCGCCCTGCGCATCGCCTCGACGATGGCGCACGACGACGGGTGGCTGGCCGAGCACATGCTGATACTGGCCGTGACCTCGCCCGATGGCGAGCGCCGGTACATCGCTGCCGCCTTCCCGTCGGCCTGCGGCAAGACGAACATGGCGATGATGGTTCCGACCCTGCCGGGTTGGACCGTCGAGACGATCGGCGACGACATCGCCTGGATGAAGTTCGGCGAGGACGGCCGCCTGTACGCGATCAACCCCGAGGCGGGATTCTTCGGCGTTGCGCCGGGTACGTCCGACGCCTCCAACCACAACGCCATGGTCACGTTGGGCGCCAACGCCATCTTCACCAACGTGGCCCGGACCGACGACGGCGATGTGTGGTGGGAGGGCATGACCGACGATCCGCCGGAGCACCTCACCGACTGGCGGGGCGAGTCCTGGACGCCCGGCAACGGAACTCCGGCCGCCCACCCGAACGCCCGCTTCACGGTGCCCGCCTCGCAGTGCCCGTCCATCGCCCCCGAATGGGAGGACCCGGCCGGCGTGCCGATCTCGGCGATCCTGTTCGGCGGTCGCCGGGCCACCAACGTGCCGCTCGTGACCGAGGCCCGCGACTGGGCACATGGCGTCTTCCTCGGCTCGATCATGAGCTCGGAGAAGACCGCTGCCGCCTCCGGACAGACGGGCGTGGTGCGGTTCGACCCGTTCGCCATGCTGCCCTTCACGGGCTACAACGTCGGCGACTACTTCGCCCACTGGCTCGAGATCGGGGCGGGTGCGGACGCCGACAAGCTCCCGAAGTTGTTCTGGGTGAACTGGTTCCGCCGCGACGAGGACCGTTCGTTCCTGTGGCCGGGGTTCGGCGAGAACTGCCGGGTGCTCGACTGGGTGCTGCAGCGGGTCGACGGTTGCGGCGACGCCGTCGAGACCCCGATCGGCCTCGTGCCGACCCTCGACAGCATCGACCGCGCAGGCCTCGACGTCGATGACGCCGCCATGCAGCGCCTGCTCCATGTCGACCCGGCCGCATGGGAGGCCGAACTGGTCGTCATCGAGGAGCACTACGCCGGTGTCGGCGAGCGCCTGCCTGCGGAACTGCGCCGCCAGCTCGACGACCTGCGGGACCGCCTCCACGCCTGAGCCACCGGTCGGCGCTGCTACCCCAGGATCATCGCCCGGATGCCGAGTCCCATGATCCAGAGGCCCACGCCGCCGTAGAGCAGGTGGACCCGGTCGCCAAGTTGGCGCCGGTAGCCCCAGGCGACACCGGCCGACAGCAGTGCGGTGGCCCCGTAGAAGAGGTGGAAGGCGTCGGCGTCGATCCCCTCGCCCATCGCCACCGAGGCGCCGACCCACGCCTGGACGAGTACCGCGACCTGGGCGATGCCGGTCAGCACCCAGAGCGTGCCGCCACGCAGCGCCGCCACCCGGTGGGCGGCCAGGGCCCACGCACCGACGAGGCCGTTGCCGAGCACGATCACCCAGGCCAGCGTCCCGTGGAGGTCCCTCACGGCGCCATTGTGCCCGTTCCGGGCGATCCGTTCACTCGAGCAGCAGGCCGGTCCGGAAGGGTCCGCCCCTGCGTGGTGCGTCGGGGTCGACGTACCATTCCGTGCCGAATGCCGACGTGAACCGTTCGACCGGCATCGACAGGAAGAACGAGTCGGACGCGATCTGGCTGGCGTGGGCGACGATGGCTGCGAGCTTGCGGTCGATGGTGCCCCGCACGTCGACGGCATGGGTGATCTCGTCGGCCGGCGTGCCGAAGGCCTCCTGCTCGGCACGTTCCCGCCGTTCCTCGAGGCTGGCGGCGGCCATGCCGTCGAGGTCGCCGGTGGCGAGGGCCTCCTCGATGCTGGTCCGGATGGCGTCCCGGTTCAGCGTGACCCAGCGGACGCGTCCGATGCCAGCCTGTTCGGCCCAGCGGGTGCCGACGCGGTGGACCTGGATGTGGTCCGGGTGGCCGTAGCCGCCGTTGGGGTCGTAGATGACCGCCAGGTCGACCTGTTCGTCGGCGAGCAGTTCTCCGAGCCGAGCCGCCGCCTCGTCGACGTCGGCCTGCCAGAAGCAGTCGGGGTGGTCGTTGGCGACCTCGCCCGACATGCCGCTGTCGCGGTAGTCGAGGTACTCGATCCGGCCGACGCCCAGAATCGCCGCCGCTTCAGCCACCTCGGTGGCACGTCGGTCGCCGAGCTCCTCGCCCTCGTCGAGGACACCGTCGACGGGCTCGCCCTCCTCGCCGTTGGTGGCCACCACGAGCACGACCCGGTGCCCCTCGTCGGCGAGGCGGGCCATCGTGCCGCCGGTGGCGAGCGCCTCGTCGTCGGGGTGGGCGTGGAGGAAGACGGCTGTGGCCATGTGTGTGCTCCTGCGGTGCGGTCCGGCTCAGGCGACGGCGCCGGCGGCGCGCAGCGCAGCGACCGCTTCGGCGTCGAAGCCGGCTTCGGCCAGGATCTCGTCGGTGTGCTGGCCGGCGTGCGCCGGTGGTCGCCGGACCTCGCCCGGGGTGCGGCTGAGGCGCGGCGCCGGTCCGGGCTGGGTGATTCCGCCCACCTCGATGAAGGTTCCCCGTGCCACGTTGTGGGGGTGCCGGGTGGCCTCCTCGGCGGTGAGCACCGGGGCGTAGCAGACGTCGCTGCCCTCGAGGATGGCGTCCCATTCGTCACGGGTCTTCGTCCGGACGACTGCGGCGATCTCGTCGCTGAGTTCTGGCCAGAGGCTCCGGTCGTGCTGGTTGGCGAAGCGGTCGGGGTCGAGGCCGAGCTTGTCGAGCAGTTCGGCGTAGAACTGCGGCTCGATCGACCCGATCGAGATCCATGCGCCGTCGGAGCACTCGTACACGTCGTAGAAGTGGGCGCCGGTGTCGAGCATGTTGGTGCCGCGCTCCGGGGAGTGGAAGCCGGAGGCCAGCATGCCGTGGATGAAGCTCATGAGGCTGGCGGCGCCGTCGACCATGGCGGCGTCGACGACCTGGCCCTTCCCCGAGGTGCGTGCCTCGAAGAGGGCGCAGACGATGCCGTAGGCGAGGTACATGCCGCCGCCCCCGAAGTCGCCGACGAGGTTCATGGGTGGCACGGGCCCGGAGTCGCTGCGCCCGAAGTGGGCGAGCACGCCGGCGAGGGCGATGTAGTTGATGTCGTGGCCGGCCATCGACGAGTAGGGGCCGTCCTGACCCCAGCCGGTCATGCGCCCGTAGACGATCGCCGGGTTGCGGGCGAGGCAGTCGTCGGGGCCGACGCCAAGGCGCTCGGCCACGCCGGGCCGGAAGCCCTCGAAGATGCTGTCGGCGCCCTCGACGAGGCGCAGCACGGTCTCGACGCCTTCGGGCGACTTGAGGTCGACGCCGATGCTGCGCCGGCCGCGGCCGTTGACGTTGCCGGGCGGGCGGTCGGGGTCGCCGCCGCGCACCTCGGCGGCGCGGTTGACCTGGATGACCTCGGCGCCCTGGTCGGCCAGCATCATCCCGCAGAACGGTCCCGGGCCGATGCCTGCCAGTTCGATGATGCGTACCCCGTCGAGTGCTCCCATTGCGTTGCCTTTCGTCAGTTCGTGAGCGCCATGTCGGCGCGCTGTGCGTGTTCGGTGATCGCCGCCGCGAGGTGCGGCCAGGATCCTGGTGGCAGGTCGTGGCCCCAGCCGTCGATGACCACGAGATCGGCGCCGGGGATCACCTCTGCGGTGTGCTCGCCGGCGCTCACGGCGATGAGCGTGTCGGCGCTGCCGTGGACGACCCGGCTGGGCACGGTGATCGTGGCGACCTGCCCGTCGCGGTTGCCGGAGGCGACGGCGGCCCCCCACTGGCGTTCGAAGGCGCCGCGCGGCTGTGGCGCCCGCTCCGTGTAGGCGGCGTACAGGGCGCGGATGTAGCCCTCGTCGTACCACGCCGTGCTGCACCAGAGGCGGTTGTCGGCGACCTCCTTCTCGGTGCGGGCGGCGGCGTCGTCGGGTGCCTCGGCCATCATCGCTGCGAGCACCTCGCCGCTGGGGCGGCCGAAGTCGCGGTTGCCGGTGTTGGAGGCCATCGACACCATGCTGCGGCACCGGTCGGGGTGTTCGGCGGCGACGGTCTGGACGATCATGCCGCCGAGCGACATGCCGACGAAGTGGGCGTCGGCGACACCGAGGTGGTCGAGCAGGGCGACGCAGTCGGCGGCCATGTCGGAGAGCGTGTAGGCGGAGCCGTCGGTCAGGCAGGTCGAGAGTCCGCTGTCGCGGTTGTCGATGCGCACGACGTGGAACCCCTCGGCGACGAGCAGGTCGCAGAACCCGGGCGGCCAGGCGAGCAGCTGGCTGCCGAGACCGTGGACGAGCACGATCGTGGGGTCGGCCGGATCGCCGTGCTGTTCGTGGCAGCAGTCGATCCCGGTGGTGAGGCTTGCGGTCGGCACGCCGCCATCATCCGACGCTGGGCGGCCGCACTGCAATACCGGGGGCTACCGTCGCGCTCGTGTCCGACGTCCACGACCGGTGCTTCGACGAGCTCGACGCCAGCCTGCTCTACGCCCTGCTGCGCCTGCGGGTCGACGTGTTCGTCGTGGAGCAGGCGTGCGCCTACCCGGAGCTCGACGGCCGCGACCTCGAGCCGTCCACCCGCCACGTCTGGATCGACGGGGCCGACGGCCCGGCCGCCTACCTGCGGCTGCTGGCCGAGCCGGACGGCTCGCACAAGATCGGCCGGGTGGCGACGGCTGTCGAACGCCGCAGCGAGGGCCTGGCGGGCTGCCTTGTCGACCACGTGATGGCGACGACACCGGGCCGGCTGGTGCTCGACGCCCAGACTCGCCTCGAGGGCTGGTACGTCGCGAAGGGCTTCGTCCGGACGGGCGACGAGTTCGTGGAGGACGGCATCCCCCACGTCCCCATGGCCCGGGAGGGCTGAACGTCAGAGGCCGGCGGCCCGGAGCACCTCGGCGACCTCCGGGTGCCCCCACTCGGCGACGTACTCCGAGGGGAGGACGCCGAAGCGCTCGATGGGGAACTCAGTCAGTTTCGGAAGGTCGGGATGCGCCAGTAGGAGTTCGGCGACCTCGACGAGGGCTGCCGGCTCCGCGTAGTTCGCGGCGATGGCGTAGAGCGTCCGGGGTCGAAGCGGGGCGCCGGCTCGGAGGTAGACCTCGACGACATCCACACGACCGGCCTCCACGACGAAGTCGAGTGGCTGGTCGCCCATGCCGCGCTCCTCGTGGGTCAGGTCGGCGCCGTATTCGAGCAACAGTTCGGCAGCCTCCCGACTGTCCGCCCAGAAGGCCACCGTCCACCCCCACTCGGACTCGGGGTCGTCGATGGGCACCCCGGCCTCGAGGAGCAGCCTGACGATGTCGAGACGGTCGTCGTGAAAGGCCATGTGCAACGGGCCCTCGAGATTCCCTCGGGCCGACAGATCGGCACCAGCATCGACGAGCATGCGAACGCCGTCGTAACAACGAATCCTGGCAAGGAACCAGACCAGTGACCTGCCCTGCGGAACGGACCCGTCCGGTTCGCCTCCGTCCTCCAACGCTTCTAGGAGTGACTCCAAGTCGCCCATGAGTGTCGCCACCACCTCAGACCGGAGGTCCGTCATCGCAGGCCGGTCGCGACCCCACCAATCCCAGTCCTCCCAGTACATCGCCGCATTCTCGGCGCAGGTCCGGTCGTATGACGGGCGGGGTGGTGACACGATGACGAACTCGCCGCGTTTGATCTTCTCCTGGATCTCCTCGTCGGTCATGGTCGGGAAATCGGGGTACTGCGCCACGAACTGCTGGTAGAGCCGGTGTGTCGACTCGTTCCAGGGGATGGTCGTTGTGCCGGCCGCGGACGACGTCACGGACGGTGCCGACGTCGCCGAAGTCTCGGGCGGAACCGACGTCACCGACCACGTCGACGTCATCGACGTGGTCGTCGTGGCCGTCTCCGGCACATGCGATGTGGTGGTGGCGGTCGTCGTCGTGGTCTCGGCTGTCGTGGCCGGTTCTGCGATCGTGCCGGTCCTGGACGAGGCAGTCGGTGCCGACGGTTCCGCGATCGGCGGACCCGTGGTGTCCACTCCACATCCAGCAGCCGACAGCGCCGCGATGCTCGTCAGTGCCACCGACCGGCAGCGTCGCCCGCCTCGCATAAGACCTAGTCCCAGCCGAGCTCGGTGAGGCGGTCGTCGTCGATGCCGAAATGGTGGGCGACCTCGTGCACGACCGTGATCAGCACCTCCTCGCTGAGGTGGTCCTCGTCATCGCAGAACTCGCAGAGGGCCAGCCGGTAGAGGTGGATCGAGTCGGGCATCGTGAACCCGCCGGCGCCGTACTCGTCGCGCTCGGTCAGCGGCACGCCCTCGTAGAGGCCGAGGATGTCGGGCGGGTCGCCCCGGTCGGCGACCAGCACCACCACGTTGTCCATGAGGCCGCCCAGGTCCGGCGGCAGGGTGTCGAGGGCCTCGGCCACGAGGATCTCGAAGCGCCTCGGCGACAGCGGTTTCATGGAGCCGATCGTAGGGCTGGACCAGCGGTCGAATGGTGCGCCGGGCCGGGGAACGCTGTCACGCCCCGTGGGTAGGGTGCGGCGCATGTCCGCGACCGGCCCACTTTTCACCGAGGAACCCCCGGAAGGCGCGTCCGACGCCGACGCCGACGGGCTCCTGATCGGGCTCAACGCCGAACAGCTCCACGCCGTCACCACCGATGGCATGCCGCTGGCGATCAGGGCCGGTGCCGGATCCGGAAAGACCCGCGTGCTCACCCGGCGCATCGCCTGGCGCTCGCAGACCGGCCGCCACGATCCCCGGCGCGTGCTGGCCCTCACCTTCACCCGCAAGGCCGCCGGCCAGCTGCGGTCCCGGCTGCGCTCCCTGGGCCTGCGCGACCAGGTGGCCGCCGGCACCTTCCACTCGGTCGCCTACGCCCAGCTGCGCACCTACTGGAGCGAACGCAACCAGCGCGAACCCGAGCTGCTCGCCAGCAAGTACAGCTTCGTCACCCCGCTGCTCCCCCGCGACCGCCGTAGCACCGACGTCCTCGATGTCGTCAGCGAGATCGAGTGGGCCAAGGCCCGGCGCATCCCACCCGAGGCGTACGCGGGCCGGGCCGAGGCGCTCGGGCGCACCCCGCCGATGCCGCCATCCACCATCGCCCGCATCTACCGCGAGTACGAGGACAAGAAGGCGAAAGAGCGGAGGGTCGACTTCGACGACCTGCTCGACCAGTGCGCCAGGGCACTCCGTGGCGACCGGGCCTTCGGCGACGCCCAGCGCTGGCGGTTCCGGCACCTCTACGTCGACGAGTTCCAGGACGTCAACCCGCTGCAGTTCGCCCTCCTCTCCGCCTGGCTCGCCGACAGCGACGACCTGTGCGTCGTCGGCGACCCCGACCAGGCCATCTACGGATGGAACGGCGCCGACGCCGACCACCTGAACCGCTTCGACACGCACTTCCCTGGCGCCACGGTCGTCGACCTGCGCCAGAACTACCGCAGCACGCCACAGGTGCTGCGCACCGCTGCCGCCGTACTGCACGGCCGCACGCCGATGGAGGCCAACCGGCCGAGCGGCCCGCCGCCCACGGTCACCGTCTACGCCAACGACCGCGCCGAGGCGGCTGCGGTGGCCAGGCTGGTGCGCGACACCCGGGGCCCCGACGGCGCCTGGTCCCGGCAGGCGGTGCTGGTCCGCACCAACGCCCAGGCCGATGTGATCGTCGGAGCACTGCGAGAGGCCGGCATTCCGGCCCGCACCCGCGCCGGCAGCGGACTGCTCGACCGGCCCGACGTCAAGGGGGCGCTCGGATCGCTGTCCCGCAGCCGTCGCCCCCTGACCGACCACCTTGGCGACCTGCAGGCCGACGCCGACCAGGATGTCTCCGACGACGCCGCACCCCGTGACACCGAGCGGGCCGCAGCGTTCGCCCAACTGCGCACGCTGGCCGACGAGTACCTCGCCCTCGACCCGACCGGCACGGGGTCGGGGTTCGTTGGCTGGGCATATGGGCAGGCCCGGGCCGCCGTCGACGACTCGGCCGACGCCGTCGAGGTTGCCACCTTCCACGCCGCCAAGGGCCTCGAATGGGAGGTCGTCCACGTGGCCGGGCTCGAACATGGACTCGTCCCCATCGCCCATGCCCGCGAGCCGGCCGCCCTGGCCGAGGAGCGGCGGCTGCTGTACGTGGCGCTCAGCCGGGCCGAGGTGGGGTTGCACCTGAGCTGGGCACAGCAGCGCACCTTCGGCAACCGAACCTCGAAACGGCGGCCATCGTTCTGGCTCGAGGACCTCGAGCTGGCCATCAGCAACCTCGACAAGCCGTTCGAGCAGGCCGAGCAGGCGCGTCAGGCGGCGATGGCACGCGCACGGATCACGAAAACCGGCCTCCCCGACCACCCCGTCGTCGAACAGCTCCGCACCTGGCGCCTG
>CAJXIS010000078.1 GCA_913054115.1 uncultured Acidimicrobiaceae bacterium
CATCCCTGCGAAGAACGGGTGGAACCTCACCGAGATGTTCGAGGCCATGGGCCGCGACGAGCTCAAGGCGCTGTGGATCATCGGCGAGAACCCGGCCGACTCCGAGGCCGATGTCAACCACGCCCGAAAGCTGCTCGGGAAGCTCGACGTGATGGTGGTCCAGGACGTGTTCATGACCCGCACCGCCGAGATGGCCGACGTGGTCTTCCCGGCCGCACTCGGGTGGGCAGAGACCGACGGCACCGTCACCAACAGCGAGCGCCGCGTCCAGCGCACCCGGGCCGCCGTGCCGCCGCCCGGCCAGGCCCGTCAGGAGATCGACATCATCTCCGACCTGGCCGAGCACATGGGCGCCACCGACTGGGGCCGACCGACCGCCGAGGAACTCTGGGAGGAACTCCGCACCCTCTCACCCATGCACACCGGCATGTCATGGGAACGCATCGGGGCCGAGGGCGGTATCCAGTGGCCGTGCCCCGAGGAGGGCCACCCCGGCAGCCCGTTCCTGCACGGCCGCCTCTGGGAGGACCCGGTGGGTGGACGACCCGCACCGTTCCAGTGCGTCCCCTGGAAGCCGCCGATCGACGAGCTCACGGACGAGTTCCCGTTGCGGCTCACCACCGGTCGGGCCCTCGATTCGTACAACACCGGGGTCCAGACCGACAAGTACAACTCGCCGATCCGCACCGGAGAGGCGCTCGACCTGTCGACGGCGGACGCCGCCGCACTCGGCGTCGTGGCCGGGGAACGCGTCAGCGTCTCGTCCCGCCGTGGCACCATCGAGATGACCATCGCCATCGATGCCAGCCTGCAGGTCGGGCTGGCGTTCACGACGTTCCACTTCCCGAAACTCGCCGACGTCAACCAGCTGACCTGCGACGCCTACGACCCGAAGTCCGGCACCGCCGAGTTCAAGGCGGCCGCCATCCGGGTCGACAAGCTGGAGTCGATGGTCGATGCCTGACCTCCGGTTCAGCGACGCCGAACCCACCGAAGCCGAGCGTGCTGCGGTCGACGGGGTCGTCGCCGAACTGGGTGCCGTGGTCGTCGTGGAGGGCGAGCGCCTTGTCTACGCCGGGCATTCCCGGACTGCTGCGCGACGGCACCTGCTGTTGCCGGCGCTCCACGCCGTCCAGCGTGCATCGGGCTGGATCAGCCCGGGTGGCCTCGACTATGCCTGTCGGCAACTCGAGGTACCGCCGGCCGAGGCCTACGGCGTGGCGACCTTCTACCACCTGTTCACCCACGAGGCGCCCGAGGCCGCCGACGTCGTGCACGTCTGCGACGACGTGGCCTGTCGGCCGGTCGGTGCCATCGGCCTGATCGACGAACTGCGTGCCGCCGGCCACCACGTGAAGGCAAGCCCGTGTCTCGGACAGTGCGAGCGTGGCCCTGCCGTGCTCGTCCAACGCACCGGTGACCACGACCTCACGATCGCTCCCGGCACCGTCGACGAGGTGGCCGTGGCGATCTCGGGCCGGGCCTCGACTGCCTCGGCGGGCCTGCCCCAGGCCGGTTCGCCGGAACTCCGGTTGCTCGCCCGGATCGGCGTCGTCGACCCGGAGAGCCTCGACGACTACCGGGCGCACGGCGGCTATCAGGCACTCGACGCCGCCATGGCCATGGGACCGGACCGGATCATCGAAGAGGTGTCCGCCGCCGGGCTCTCCGGCCGTGGCGGCGCCGCCTTCCCCACGGGCGTCAAGTGGCGTGGTGTCGCCGACCAGCAGGGACGCCCCCGTCATCTGGTGTGCAACGCCGACGAGTCCGAGCCCGGCACGTTCAAGGACCGGGTCGTCATGGAGAGCGACCCGTTCTCGCTGGTCGAGGCCATGACGATCGCCGCGATCGCCGTCGGTGCCGAACAGGGATGGATCTACATCCGTGGCGAGTATCCGGTGGCCACCGGCCGACTGCGCACGGCCATCGACCAGGCCCGGGAAGCCGGACTACTCGGTGCCGATGTCGCCGGATCCGGGATGCGATTCGACATCGACCTGCGCATCGGTGCCGGCGCCTACATCTGCGGCGAGGAGACGGCCCTGTTCAACTCGATCGAGGGCTTCCGAGGCGAGCCCCGCAACAAGCCGCCGTTCCCGACGACACACGGCCTGTTCGGCGAGCCCACGGCCATCAACAACGTCGAGACGCTCATCAACGTGCTGCCGATCATGCTGGGTGGAGGCGAGGCGTACAAGGCCATCGGCACCGAGCGCTCGCCGGGGACCCGCCTCTTCTGCCTCAGTGGCCGGGTGGCGAGACCCGGCATCTACGAGCACGAGTTCGGAATCACCCTGCGGGGCGTCCTCGATGCGGCCGGCGGCGTGGTCGGAGCCGACGAGCCCCACGCCGTGCTGCTCGGCGGTGCGGCCGGCTTCTTCGTCCGCTCCGAACAACTCGACCTGCCGTTGACGCTCGAGGACACCCGCGCCGCAGGCGTGTCCCTCGGCTCCGGTGTCGTCATGGTGTTCGGCGAGGAGGACGACATGGTCGACACGGTTCGCCGTGTCGCCGAGTTCTTCCGCGACGAGTCCTGCGGCCAGTGCGTGCCTTGCAGGGTCGGCACGATCCGCCAGGAAGAGGTGCTGGCCCGACTCCGCGACGGTGCCACGCTCGACGACGAGCGCGAGCTCCTCGACGACCTGGCGGCTGTGATGCGCGATGCCTCGATCTGCGGCCTCGGCCAGACGGCGTCCGGCGCCATCCGCTCCGCCCTCGACCTCGGCCTGCTGGAGGAAACCCGATGAACGATGTCCCGGTATCCGCTCCCACCCGCCTCGTCGAGTTGACCATCGACGGTCGGGCCGTCCGGGTCGCCGAGGGATCGACGATCCTCGATGCCTGTCGGCAGGAGGGCATCGACACCCCCACGCTGTGCTGGGCCGAGAACCTCACCCCCGTCAACGTCTGCCGCGTCTGCGTCGTCGAGGTCGAGAACTCGCGGGTGCTCGTGCCCTCCTGTTCCCGTGGGGCCGAAGACGGCATGGTCGTGGCCACCGACACCGAGAGGGTGCGCACCAGCCGCAAGATGGTCTACGAACTGCTGGCGTCTTCGGTCGACCTCGATCGTGCAGACGCCGAGGTCCATGCCTGGATGGACCATTACGGCTGCGATCCCGGCCGAATGAACGACAAGGCCGACAGGGCCGACATCGCCACCGTGGCGCAGCCCCCGAAGGTCCAGGACGACCTGTACGTCCGCGACTACGAGCGCTGCATCCTCTGCTACAAGTGCGTCGAGGCCTGTGGCGAAGATGCCCAGTTCACGTTCGCCATCGCCACGGCCGGACGGGGCTTCGACGCCCACATCTCGACCGAGTTCGACGTCTCGCTGCCCGACTCGGCCTGCGTCTACTGCGGCAACTGCATCGGCGTCTGCCCGACGGGCGCGCTCGTGTTCAAGACCGAGCACGACATGCGCGAGGAGGGCACCTGGGACGAAGACGCCCAGAGCGTCACCACCACGGTCTGCACGTTCTGTGGCGTGGGTTGCAACCTCGAGCTCCACGTCCAGGACGAGCAGATCGTCAAGGTGAGCTCCCCGGCCGACCACTCGGTCGCGAACGGCCACCTGTGCATCAAGGGCCGGTTCGGCTGGCAGCACGCACAGTCGTGATCGTCGTCGCTCGGGCGTGTGCCCTCAGGCGTCGATGCCGTCCGCCTTCCGAAGGGTGATCACCCAGCCCTCGATGCCGGCGGTCGGAAGGTGTGCGCCGTGCTCACGGGACATGACGGCCGCGATGCCGTCTGCCTCGACGGCTTCGAACTCGGCTGGCATCGAACCCTCGTCCCAGAAGTGGTCGTTGAGGCCGACGACGACCGTTCCGCCGGGCCGGACGACGCGCAGGACCTCTCGGATGGCGCCGGCCCGGATGTGCCCGAACGAAAACACGCCGACCGCCGTCGCAGCGTCGTAGGCGTCATCGGCGAGGTCGAGGCCCTCGTTCAGGTCGGCCTCGAAGAGGGTTCCGTAGACGCCGGTCCCGACGGCCAGGGCGAGCATGGCCGGGGAGAGGTCGCAGCCGTCGATCGACGCATAGCCGCCCCGGGCGAGCGCCACGCCGGACAGGCCGCTCCCGCAACCCACGTCGAGGATCCGGGCGTCGGGGCCGACGCCCGAGGCGACGAGGGCGTGGGTACAGCGCCCGGGCTGCGCGTACCGGTTCTCCTCACCGATCTCGACGTCGTAGGTGGCGGCCCAGGCCTCGTAGTGCGCCAGCGTCTGGGCGGTCTCCTCGAGGCCGTACGAGGTGGGGAGGAACCTCTCGTCGGACACGGTCGGCAACCTAACGTCGTGGACCGTCGCCATTTGCCGACGGGTTAGTGTCCCGCGGCGCAATCCAAGACAGACAGGAGGCCACGCGATGATCGGTGAGGTCGCAACGAAGTCCAGCCGGCATCGGGCCGAGGGCACGGCCCGCGTCCGCGACGAGAAGCCCTGGTGGGACACGTTCCCCTGGTGGGGCGTCTTCATCGCAGGCGTTCTGGCCTGGATGGCTTTTCAGATCAGGACGCAGGACGACTACGCGCTGGCCTGGGAGCGCATCATCCCCGGCCTGAGCCTCACCCTCGTGGCAACGATCGAGGCGTTCGCGATCGCGCTGCTGCTGGGCCTGACCGCCGGCATGGGGCAGCTCTCGCGCAACATCGTCGTTCGCAACGTCGCCCGCACCTATGTCGAGTTCATCCGGGGCATCCCGATGCTGCCCCTCATCTTCACGGTGGCGCTGATCCTCGTGCCGGAGACCTCCGACTACGTGAACCAACGCCTGGACGCCTGGTTCGGCGTGACGTACAAGCTCTCGTTCCAGATGCGGGCCACCGTGACCCTCGCGCTCATCTACGGGGCCTACATGGCCGAGATCTTCCGGGGCGGCATCCAGTCGATTCCGCCAGGCCAGTCCGAGGCGGGTCGCTCGCTGGGCCTGACCCGGCGCCAGACCATGCGCTCCGTGGTGCTCCCGCAGGCCATGCGGGCGATCATCCCGCCGCTCGGCAACGACTTCATCGCCATCCTGAAGGACACGTCGCTGTTGTCCGTGCTGGGTGTGCTCGAGATCACCCAGCGGGGGCGCCAGTTCTCGGCCAGCACCTTCAAGTTCCGCGAGGGCTACTTCGTCGTCTCGTTCATCTATCTCTGCCTCACCCTCGGCCTGTCGCTGCTGCTCGGGGTGCTCGAGCGCAGAATGACCAGGGACCGGAAGGGGGAGCGCTGACATGGCGACGCACCCCGAATCCGGAACCACCTCGATGATCTCCCTCCGGGGGGTCTCCAAGACATTCGACAAGACGATCCACGCCGTCGTCGACGTCGACCTCGAGATCGCCGAGGGCGAGGTTGTCGTCATCGTCGGACCCAGTGGCTCCGGCAAGTCGACCGTGCTGCGGTGCATCAACCTGCTGGAGGTGCCCACCGAGGGCTACGTCACGGTCGACGGCTTCGAACTGCTGGACCCGAAGACCGACATCGACCATGTGCGCGCCGAGGTCGGGATGGTGTTCCAGCAGTTCAACCTGTTCCCGCACCTCACGGTCATCGAGAACATCACCCTGGCGCAGCGCAAGGTGCGTGGGCGCAGCCGTTCCGAGGCCGTGGAGGTGGCGATGGGCCAGCTCACCCGGGTCGGCATTCCCGAGAAGGCCGATGCCTATCCCCGCCAGCTCTCGGGTGGCCAGCAGCAGCGGGTTGCCATCGCCCGGTCGCTGGCGATGGACCCGAAGGTGATGCTGTTCGACGAGCCGACGTCGGCGCTCGACCCGGAGATGGTCAAGGAGGTGCTCGACGTCATGCTCGAGCTGGCGGCCGGGGGTATGACGATGGTGGTGGTCACCCACGAGATGGGCTTCGCCAAGGCCGCTGCCGACCGCCTCGTGTTCATCGACGAGGGCGTGATCGTCGAGATCGGCCTGCCCGAAGAGGTCTTCTCGAATCCGAAGCATGATCGGACCCGGGCGTTTTTCGACAAGATCCTCTACTGATCCGGCGACATCGACGGGCACCTACGCTGCGCTGGTGGCACTCCGGCTGACCGACGACGACGTCCGTCGCCTCGACGGTGGCGATGGACCGGCGGTCCGTTTGGCGATGCGGGTGGTGGTCCGCCTCGCGGAGGCGCTCGGGGCCGAGGAACTCCTCGACATCTCCGGTGCCCACGTCGACTCGTGCCTGTACAACGGGCTGGCACCGCTCGAGTTCGCCGAACTCCTGGCCGGTGACGGGGCGACAGTCGTCGTGCCCACGACCCTCAACGTGTCGTCGCTCGACCTGCTGCACCCGGACCTCTACCGGGGAGATCCCGAGGAGGGCGACCTGGCACGGCGGCAGATGGATGCCTTCGTCGCCATGGGCTGCCGACCCACCTGGACGTGTGCTCCCTACCAACTGGAGCAACGCCCCGCCTTCGGCGAGCATGTTGCCTGGGCCGAATCGAACGCCATCGCCTTCGCCAACTCGGTGCTCGGCGCCCGTACCGACCGCTACGGCGACCTCGTCGACATCTGCGCTGCGATCACCGGTCGGGCACCGGCGGCCGGCCTCCATCTCGACGAGAACCGCCGTGCCACCGTCCTGTTCCGCCTCGACGCATTGACGCCCGGGTTGCACGACAGCTCGCTGCTGGCCCCCGTCCTCGGGGCATTCATCGGTTCGGTGGTCGGGAACCGGGTGCCGGTCATCGACGGCCTGCCCGTCCCACCGGGGGAGGACTGGCTCAAGGCGCTGGGTGCCGCCGCCGCCTCGGCCGGGAGCGTCGCGTTGTTCCACGTCGTCGGAGCGACCCCCGAGGCGCCGACGCTCGAAACGGCGCTCGGCGGCGTTGCGCCCACCGAGGTGGTGGTCGTGACGCCCGCTGACCTGCGTGGGGCCCGGGATCGGCTCAACACCGTCCAGCTCGACGGTGGCGGTGGCGACTCCCTGGCCACGGTCAGCCTGGGGACGCCCCACTACTCGGTGGCCGAGTTCGGTCGATTCGTGGAGGCGCTCGGCGGTCGACGGGTGCATCCGGAGATCGACGTGTACATCTCGACGGGACGGGGCATCCTGGACGAGGTCGAGGCGCTCGGGTGGGTGGAGACCCTTCGCTCGGCAGGCGTGACGATCGTGACCGACACGTGCACCTACGTGACGCCGATCCTCGCGGACACGACCGGTCCGGCCATGACGGATTCGGCCAAGTGGGCGTATTACGCCCCGGGGAACCTCGGGGTCGACGTGGTGTTGGCGAGCACACGCGAATGCGTCGAGTCGGCGGTGGCCGGGAGGATGGTCCTCGACGAGACGATCTGGACCACGCAGGTCGACGATGGCTGAACCTCCCCGGCTCCAGGTCGCCGGCCCGGCGTCGGGCCCGGTCGAAGGCGTGGTTCTGCGCCTCGACGAGCCGCTCAGCTTCTGGGGAGGCCTCGACGCCGCGACCGGCGAGGTGATCGATCGACACCACCCCCAGGTGGGCCGGTCGGTCACCGGGCGGGTGCTCGTGATGCACAGTGGCCGTGGCTCGAGTTCGGGGAGCTCGGTCCTGCTCGAGGCGGTCCGCTGCGGCACGGCTCCTGTGGCGATCGTGATGGTCGAGCCGGACGCGATCGTGGCGTTGGGTGCGATCGTGGCGTCCGAGCTCTACGGCGTCGCATTGCCGGTCGTGTTGGTGGATGAGGCGCAGTTCGCACGACTGCGGACAGGAGTCCGGGTCGACGTCGGTGTTGACGGCTCGGTTCGAACGATTGCCGCAGGCTGACTGGCCTGTTCAGGTTGGCGGGCGCCGCCGGGCACGGGTTGGCGCTGACCGACGTTCAAGACCCGTCGGGGATCCAGGGTTCGGTGGTGATGCCGAGGCCGTCGGCGACGCGGTTGGCATAGGCGTAGTAGGCGGTCACCTCGACGATGTCGAGGATGTCGCGATCGCTGAACCCGACCGTGCGGAGGGCTTCGATGTCGGCCTCGGTGACCTCGCCCGGCGACCTCGTCAGCAGGACCGCGTATTCGAGCATCACCCGGCGCCGGTCCGAGATCGGCGCCGTGCGCCAGTCGGCCTCGACGGCGGCGGCCAGGTCGTCGTCGCGGAGGAGTCGGCGCAGACCGCGCCGGTGGTGGGTCACTCAATAGTGGCAGTGGTTCTCGAGGCTGACCACGAGTGCGACGAGTTCCCGCTCGACCTTGCGCAGCGTGGCCGTCCCCGCCATTGCCGAGGTGTAGAGGCCCAGGTGGGCGCCCAACCCCCGTGGGTTCAGGGAGTGGACGGCCATGATGTGGTCCACCCGGCCGTGGGTGGGATCGACCACCTTGGCGTGGAGCTCGGCCAGCGGTGGGTCGCCGGCACCCCAGTCGCTGTCGGGAACGGTCCGTATCCACGCCACGACATGGAGTCTCGCACAGGAGGGGATCGCGGGGCCAGCGGGACCATTTCCATCATGTGGCAAATGTGTTACAGGTCTTCCCATCCGCTGGTGATGCCGTTAGGGTGTCGCCCGTCACACTTCCGGGTGGGTCGCTGTGAGCCCTGCGCAACCTGCGTGGGAAGCCTCCTGCCCGAGCGTGTGGCATCCGATTGTGTCAATGACGTCTCAATGGAGGGCAAGCCAACATGATTAAGCGTGTGCGCGTAGTCGCTGCGTTGCTTCTCGGGTTC
>CAJXIS010000079.1 GCA_913054115.1 uncultured Acidimicrobiaceae bacterium
CATCGCGCCCGAGGGATCGACGTTCACCGAGACCTGCGCAAACCTGGACCGCCTCGCCGATCGGGCGGCCGGACACATGGATCGGACCGGGGTCGGCCTGCTGTGGGGCACGGCCAAGCTGTTCGCCCACCCCCGCTACGCCGCCGGGGCGGCGACGAACCCCGACCCGGAGGTGTTCGCCCACGCAGCGGCACAGGTGGCGAACTGCATGGAGGTCACCCACCGCCTCGGCGGTCACAACTACGTCCTGTGGGGCGGCCGCGAGGGCTACGAGACCCTCCTCAACACCGATGTCGGCCGGGAACTCGACCAGTTGGGCAGGTTCCTCACGATGGTCGTCGAGCACAAGTACGCGATCGGGTACGAGGGCACGATCCTCGTCGAGCCCAAGCCGTTCGAACCCACCAAGCACCAGTACGACTACGACGTGGCCACGCTCGACGCGTTCCTCCAGCGCTACGGCCTGTCCGGCGAGGTCAAGGCCAACATCGAGGTCAACCACGCCACGCTGGCCGGTCACGACTTCGCCCACGAGGTGGCCGTCGCCGCAGCCGCCGGGATTCTCGGTTCGATCGATGCCAACGCCGGCGACGATCGACTCGGCTGGGACGTCGACCGGTTCCCGGTGTCCGTCGAGCAGATGACGCTCGGCATGTACGAGATCCTGCGAGCCGGCGGCCTGACCACCGGTGGCTGCAACTTCGACGCCAAGTTGCGTCGCCAGTCCATCGATGGCGTCGACCTGTTCCACGCCCACATCGGCGGCATGGACACGCTGGCCCGTTCGCTGCTGGCGGCCCACGCCATGCTCGAGGACGGTGCCCTGGAGGACCTGCGAGCCGACCGCTACGCCGGCTGGGGAGGCGATCTCGGTCGATCGATTCTGGGCGGCGACCAGAGCCTCGCCGTGCTCCGCGACCGGCAGGCCACGGCCGCAGACCCGATGCCCGTATCGGGTGCTCAGGAGGCGGCGGAGAACCTGGTCGCCCGCTACGTCGAGCGAGCCCGCTGAGCGGCCCGGTGGGCGAGCCCTTGGTCCTGGGCGTCGACTCGTCGACGCAGTCCACCAAGGCCGAGCTTCGTACGGTCGCCACCGGACGCCTGGTGGCGCGGGCCTCGGCACCCCATCCGCCCGTCGATCCACCGGTCAGCGAGCAGGATCCCGAGGCCTGGTGGGCGGCCCTGGAGTCGGCCGTCGACGCACTCGGCGACCACCGGCGGGACGTGGTCGCGGTATCGGTCGCCGGCCAGCAGCACGGGCTGGTCCTGCTGGGCGACGACGACCGACCGCTGCGTCCGGCGCCGCTCTGGAACGACACCACCTCCGCACCCGATGCCGAGCGCCTGGTCGAACGGCTGGGGCCCGACCACTGGGCCGAGGCGTGCGGGTCGGTGCCGGTGGCCTCGTTCACCGTCACCAAGTTGGCCCGCCTCGCAGCCGAGGAACCCGGCCTGCTCGAGCGGGTGGCCCGGGTCATGCTGCCGCACGACTACCTGACCTTCCGGCTCACGGGCGAGGCGGTCACCGACCGGGGCGATGCCTCTGGCACCGGCTGGTGGTCGCCGAACGAGGGTCGGTACCGGAGCGACCTGCTCGACGCCGCCCTCGGCGACGGTGCAGGCGGGGCGTGGCTCGACCGCCTCCCGACGGTGCTGGGCCCCGAGGACGTCGCCGGTGCCCTGACTGCGGAGGCCTCGGCACGGCTCGGCCTGTCGACCGGCATCCCAGTCGGACCGGGAACCGGCGACAACATGGCGGCCGCACTGGGGTTGGGGCTCGGACCGGGCGATCTGGCGCTCTCACTCGGCACGTCGGGCACGGTGTACACGGTCAGCGACCGGGCCGTCGCCGACACCACGGGAGCCGTCGCCGGGTTCGCCGACGCCACGGGTCGCTTCCTGCCGCTGGTCTGCACCCTCAACGCCACCCGGGTGACCGACGTCGTCGCCGGATGGCTCGGCACCGACTTCGAAGAACTCGGCCGGTTGGCCGACGCCCCACCCGTGGTCGACGACCCGGTGCTCGTGCCGTACCTGGCCGGCGAGCGAACGCCGAACCTCCCGGAGGCGACCGGCTCGCTGTTCGGGATCTCGCTGTCGACCGACCGTGCCACGTTGGCCCGCTCCGCCCACACCGGCGTCGTCTGTGGGCTGCTCCAGGGCATCGACGCATTGCGCCGGGCCGGATGCGTCGTCGATGGCACCCTGTCGCTCGTCGGGGGAGGCGCCAGGTCGCCGGCCTACCGGTCGATCGTCGCCGACCTGTGGGGCGCACCGATCCGGGTGCCCGAGGTCGATGAGTCCGTCGCTGCCGGCGCCTGTGTCCAGGCGGCCGCGATCTTCGGCGACGACTCGGTGGGCGCCGTCTCGGCCGCATGGGACCTGGGCGTGGGGCCGACCGTCGAGCCCCGGGCCGGTGTCGATGCCGATGGGGTGCGGGCCGCCTACGCCGAGGCAGCCGCAGCAGCCGCCGGCCTGGTGTGACCGACCGGCTCCACCTCGAGGCCGGCAGCGCCGAACTGGTGGTCGACGCGGTGCACGGCGGGCGTCTGGCGTCGCTCGCGATCGACGGCCTCGAACTGCTGCGGCAGGGCCCGCCAGACGCCCCGATCGGCTGGGGGTGCTTCCCCATGGTCCCCTGGGCCGGACGGCTCCGCCATGGCCGCTTCCGGTTCGACGGGGTGGACGTCGAGGTGCCCATCGACCTGGCGCCCCACGCCATCCACGGCTTCGGTCACACGTCGGCATGGGAAGTCGCCGGCGCCGACCGCCTGACCCTCGACCTCGCTGACCGCTGGCCGTTCGGCGGCCGTGTCGACCAGCGCTTCGACCTGACCGCCGACCGCCTCGTGCTCCACCTGGCTGCCAGGGCCGCTGACCGGCCGATGCCCGTGATGCTCGGTTGGCATCCGTGGTTCCAGCGGTCGCTCGGGTCCGGTGGCGGGCTCCGCCTTGACCTGAGGGCCGACGGTGCGTACCTGCTCGACGACGAGGCCATCCCCAGCGGGGCCGTCGGTCCTGTCCCCCCGGACCCGTGGGACCACTGTTTCCACGTGGTGGACCAACCGGTTCGCCTCGACTGGCCCGGGGCGCTGGCCCTGGAACTGCGCTCGTCGTGCGAACATTGGGTGGCGTACACGGAGCCCGACGACGCCCTGTGCGTCGAGCCCCAGACAGCTGCGCCCGACGTGTTCAACCGGGACCCGCAGGTGCTGGCGCCGGGCGAGGCGCTGACGGCCTGGTTCGAGATGCGCTGGACGCTCCCGTGAGGTGTGGCATCCGTTGAATGGCTATCTTCGCGAGGTGGGACTGACTGCCGAACAGCGTGCCGGCTGGGATCGTGACGGCTTCTTCATCCTGCCCGGCTTCGCCGAGCGCCCGGTGCTCGACGCCATGGTCGATCGCATCGTCGAGCTGGCCCGACTGCTCGAACAGCCCGACCGGCGCCCCGACCTCATCGCCACCCCCGAGAAGGTCCTCGACGGCCAGATCGACCCCGAGCGACGACTGTCCAAGATCTTCCGCCTCATGCGCACCGAACCGGTCTTCCGGGACTTCGCCACCGACTCCCGGCTGCTCCCCATCCTCGCCGACCTCATCGGCCCCGACGTCGCCTGCTTTCTCTCCCAGTTCATCTTCAAGAACCCCGGTGCCCTCGGTCAGCCGTGGCACCAGGACAACTACTACTTCCGGATGCGTCCCCTCCCGCAGGTCGCCCTGTGGCTGGCCTGCTCCGCATCGACGCTCGACAACGGCCCCCTGTGGGTCGTCCCCGGCTCACACAACGAGGCGATCCACGATGCCGAACCAGACACCCGGGAGGACGCCGGTTTGTTCTACGTCGAGATCACCACCGCCGACACCAGAAGCGAGCAGGTAGTGCTCATGGACCCCGGCGACCTGCTGGTGTTCCATTCGCACCTCCGCCACCGGTCGACCGACAACCGCTCCGACGACCGACGGGCTGCCATGGTGTACCACTACGCCCATCCCGATTCCACGGGTCCGTTCACCTTCAATCAGGACTGGGTCGATGTACTGCGCGACGGCGTGCCGGTCACTGCATCCACCGACCCCGTCCCTGTCGGGGCCTCGCCCCCTGGCTGATCCGCCCGACGCCCCGTCGGATCAGGAGTCGTCGTGGCTGGCGTCCGACCCGTGGCGTTCCACCAGCACGTCGGCCCATCCACCCCGACCGGAATCGCGCAGGCGCTCGAGGTAGGCGGGCAGGTGGCCACGGATGTGGTAGGGCCCGCCCTCCTCGAGGACGATGTCCATCGGGTCCCGCTGGTCGCCGAGTGCCAGGGAGAGCTGCTGCTGCGTCCAGTCGTCGAGCAGGTGCGCCGCCTCGCCGACGAGGAGCGGCTCGGCGGCCGCCAGGTCGTCGGTCTCGTGGGGGTCGGTGGAGATGTCGAAGAGCATCTCCGGCTGCCAGTGCGGGTGGTAGCCGTCGTGCATCGTCCGCAGGTAGAGGTGGTCTCCCCAGCGGACCCCTCGCTGGCACGCCCATGCCCCCTGCGAGAGCATCAGCGCCTCACGGCCGGCCTCGGTGCCCCGGATGAGCGCCTCCTTGAAGCTCTCGCCGCTCCACCACCCACGGGGCACCGGGATGCCGGCGAGGTCGACGACCGTCGCTGCGATGTCGAGGTGGTAGTGCAGTCCGGAGTAGACGCGGGGTTCGAGGCCGGGCCAGCGCAGTATCGAAGGGATGTGGCAGGTCGCCTCGTCGGCGCCCTGGTGGTCGGCGTACACACCGAGTTCCCCGAAGCCTTCCCCATGGTCGGATGAAACCAGCACGGCCGTGTCGTCGAGGACTCCGAGGTCGTCGAGCTTGTTCATCACCGTGCCGACGGCGTCGTCGGCATAGCGGATGCCGACGTCGTAGCCGTCGAAGATCCGCTTCACATCGTCCATTGACGCCGCATTCCACGGATGGCGTAGGGGAGGGTCTCCCCATTCGTCGGGGGTGAACCCCCACGGCTCCTGTGCCGAATGGGGCCCCGCCAGACCCCAGTTCTTCTGGCGGACCTCCTCTGTGTGCCATGCGGGCACCGGATCGCTCGCGAAGGGATTGCCGTACTCCTCGGGCGTGTTGTACGGGGTGTGTGGATCCCACAGGTGCAGGTGGAGGAACCAGTTGTCGTTCTGTCCGCTCCGGTCGAGCCAGTCGAGGGCCACCGGAAGCACCTCGTCGGCCCGCTCTCCGCCCATGCCCCGCATGAGGTTTATCGCCTCCATCACACCGTGGTTCCACCAGGTCGCCGAGTGGCGGAACGGGAAGCTCGAGATCGATGCCGTGTGCCAGCCCGCCCAGTAGAACTTGGCGGCCCACGAGTTGCCGGCGACCGCCCCGATGAAGGCCCGGCTCTTCCCCTCGGATCGCAGGTCGGCGGCGAGGCCGCCGTGGTTCACCACCCCGTTGCGGATGCCGAACATCCCCGTGGCAAGCGCCGTACGCGACGGCAGGCACGGCACGTCGGAGGCGTACACGTTCTCGAATCGGATGCCCGTCTCGGCGATCGCGTCGATGTTGGGCGAGGTATTGCGGTGGTAGCCCGAGCAGCCCAGATGGTCGGCGCGCAGCGTGTCGATGTCGATGTACAGGAATCTCATGGGTCTCCCAGGAAGAGTGGTTACGGAGTCGCCGCGGCTGGCGCGGGCGCCACTGAGGCGTGGGTCGCGACGATGGATCGGCGGTCGTATTCGGTGATGGCACCGTCGAGCGTCACCTTCACCTCGCGCATGTCCGGATCGTACGAGGAGCGGCCGACCCGGAAGGTGAACGATCCCGGTTCGGTGATGCGGCGGTGGTCGATGCCGTGGAACGCCAGGCGGCTCGGATCCACGGTGAAGGTGACGGTCCGGGCCTTGCCGCCGGGGATGGCGACGCGGCAGAAGCCGATCAGCTCCCGGATCGGTCTGGCCACGGAGGCGACGTCGTCGGTGACGTAGAGCTGCACGACCTCGTCGCCGTCACGAGTCCCGGTGTTGGCGACCTCGACCGAGATGGTCGTCGGCGTCGTGGTCGATCCGGCGTCCACGACCGGTTCGCCGTAGGCGAAATCGGTGTACGAGAGCCCGTGGCCGAACCAGTGCACCGCCTGCACGTCACGATCGACGTAGTCGCCGTAGAACTCGGACCGGTCGCCTCGCCGGCGCATGTCGTGGTGCAACGGAATCTGGCCGACGTGTCGGGGCAGCGTCACGGGCAGGCGACCGGCCGGATTGACCGCGCCGGTGAGCACGTCGGCGATGGCGTTGCCGCCCTCCTCGCCCGGCTGGATCGACCACATCAGGGCGTTGACCGCCGCCGCCTCGTGCTCGAGCGTGTGCACACGTCCGCTGATCACCACGAGCACCGTCGGGGTGCCGGTCGCCACCACGGCGGCGACGAGTCGACGCTGGACGCCTGGGAGGTCGAGGTCGGTGGCGTCCCGGGCCTCGCCGACGGTCGAGTCGGGGATCAGGCCGGATTTGGCGCCGACGAAGACGATGGCGACGTCAGCGTCACGGGCGGCATCGACCGCTTCGGGGATGCCGGACGCATCGTCGCCGCTGTCGGCGCATCCCCTCACGTGCGTGATCCGGGTGTCGGGCAGGGCGTCGCGCAGGCCGGCCAGGGGCGTGACGTGGTGCGTGTAGTGGGGGCCTGCGGCGAAGCTGCCGCCCGACTCCGGCAGCTGATCGGTGCCGGTTCCTGCGGCGGCATCGTCAGCGGCCGCCCCGGCTCCGGTCACCTGGTCGAGCACGGCGGCACCCATGCCCTTGTAGATGATCTCGAGGTGGGCGGGGTAGTGGTAGTCGCCCTGGAGGAGCCGCCGGTCGTCGGCATGGGGCCCGATGACGGCGATCGTGCCGATCGATGCGTCGAGGGGCAGCACCCCGTCGTTGCCCAGCAGGATCACGCCGGCCGCCGCCGTTCGGCGGGCGAGCGCACGCTGGGCGGGCGTGTCGAACACGGTGAGCGCCGACTCGGCATCGACGTACGGGTTCTCGAACAGCCCGAGCTGGAACTTCTGCGTCAGGACACGGGCGCACGACTCGTCGAGGATCGCCTCGTCGAACCGGCCGTCGCGCACGGCCCCGGGAAGGTGCCGGTAGCAGTCGAGGGAAGGGAGCTCGATGTCGAGCCCGGCTCCGAGGGCCTGGATGGCGGAGGCCTCGGCGTCGGCTGCGGTCATGTGGTTGACGTACAGCTGCATCACCGCGAAATAGTCGGCGACCACCGTGCCGGTGAATCCGAGCTCACCGCGCAGCAGGTCCGTGAGCAGTTCTCGGCTGGCGGCCACCGGCACGCCGTCGATCGAGGAGTAGCTGTTCATGACCGAGGCGAGTCCGGCTTCCCGGATGGCCGCAGCGAACGGCTCGGCATGGACCTCGCGCAGCTCGCGGCCGCCGACGTGGACCGGCGCCTGGTTGCGGCCCCCGAGGGAGCTCGCGTAGCCGAGGAAGTGCTTGCCCGTGCACACCACGCCGTTGGCGAGGTCGTCGGTCTGGATGGCGCGCACGTAGCTCACGCCCATGCGGGCACACAGTTCGGGCGACTCCCCGTAGGTCTCCTCGACCCGACCCCATCGGGGGTCGCGGGCCACGTCGAGCACGGGTGCGAGGTTGTGGCGGGCTCCGACGGCGAGCATCTGGGTACGGATCACGCCGCCGACCTCGCCGACGAGTTCAGGGTCCCAGGTGGCGGCCAGCCCGAGTCCCTGGGGGAAGACCGTCGCCCCACGGTGCAGGAAGCCGCCGACACCCTCCTCGTGCACGACCATGGGGATGCCCAGCCGCGTGCGCTCCACCAGCACCTGCTGGATCTCGTTGGCCAGGCGGGCGGACTCGTCGGCCAGCAGTCCGGTGCTCGCCCCGATGCGGGTGACCTGCCCGATGCCGTCCGCCAGCGTCTCTGCGGCCCGGTCGGGATCGAAGCGCTCGTCGACCACCAGCGAGGTGAGCCACACGGCGCCGAGTTGGGCGACCTTCTCCTCCAGGGTCATGCGCCCCAGGAGGTCGGCGACGCGGGTGTCGATGGCGGCGTCCGGGTCGCGGTACAGGTCGGTCATCGTCTGGCTCCTTGGGGTGTTCGTCGGACTCGTGCGGTGAGGGCCGCGGCCACGGCGTGATAGGCGGGTTTCGGTTCGCCGGCGTGGTCGAACAGCAGCGGCGCCCGGTCGGGTCCGAAGTGCTCGTCGACCCACGAACGGGCGTCGCTCACTCCCCAGAACGTGATCTCCCTGCAGGCGTCCACGCTCAGGGCGGCATCGACGAGTTCGCCGTAGATCCGGGCCTGGACCTCGAGGCGGTCGGGTCGGGTCGGATGGGCGAGGACGTCCATCTCGGTGATGGCCACCTCCAGGCCGAGGTCGGCATAGGTGGCGACGACCGATGCCAGGTGCTCCGGGGATGGCGGCTCGGGGGTGAAGTCGGGGTACAGCTGGTGGCCCTGCAGTCCGACGCCGTGGAGGGGGACTCCCCGATCGACGAGATCGGTGATGATGCGGGTGAACTCGCGGTGTTT
>CAJXIS010000080.1 GCA_913054115.1 uncultured Acidimicrobiaceae bacterium
GGAAGTTGCCGCCCAGGACTCCGGTGACCTCGACGTCGGAGAGCCCCCGTGCCAGCAGTTGTTCACAGATGCCGTGGATCTGCTCCGGATGCGCGCCGGTGATTCCCGGGGTGTCGTACTGCTGGCCGGGCGGCCAATAGTCGGGTCGGGCGCTCAACTCGTCAGCGAGGTCGATCGACTCGTGGATGTGGTCGAGGCCGATGCCGACGTGCTCCGGACCCACGAGTTCGAAGTAGTGCCAGGCGTGCTCGACCAGGCGCTCGGTCGAGCTGTCGTTGTCTCCGAGGAAGATACCGAGGCCGTTGACCCCGATGACGCCGCCGGTCCCTGCGCACGCCAGGGCCTGATCGTCGGTGATGTTGCGCTCGTGGTCCCACAGCGCCCTCGCATTCGAGTGCGAGAACACCACGGGGTCGGCGGAGACCTCCATTGCCTCCATCGTGGTCCGATAGCCCGAGTGCGAGCAGTCCACGATCATCCCGACGCGGTTCATCTCGTGCACGACCGCCCGACCGAAATCGGTCAGGCCCGTGTCCTCGTCGTGGCAGCCGCCGCCCGCCTCGTTGTTGAGGTTGTAGGCGAACAGCGCCTGGCGCACGCCCAGTCCGTGCAGCAGGTCGACCATGCCGAGGTCGCCATCAAGGGCGCACATGCCCTCCAGGTCGAAGGCCACCGCCAGGCGACCCTCGGCCTTCGCCAGACGCACGTCGTCGGCTGTGCCGGCGATGAGGTAGCGGTCGGGATGCGACCCGATGAACCTCCGGTAGGCGGCGAGCACGGGGAACGTCTGCTCCCACGACGGGATGTCGTAGGCGACGTTGAGGGAGACGAAGCTGACGCCCGCCCGGCGCCAGTTCTCGAGGCCGGCCAGGTCGGTCCGGGGATCCGGATACACCCCCGCATGGGCATCCCACACCAGCGCCGCGTCATAGACCTCGTCGGCACGGGTCCGGATCGCAGCCATCCCGGGTTCTGACATCGCGGCACACTAGCCACGCACCCGTTCAGCAGCGAACGGTCCCACGGCCCCGTCAGATCAACCGACGATTCCTCTCTTGCACGGTGGGAGGGCTCAGCGTCCTTCGAACTCAGCCGGACGCTTTTCGAGCCACGACATCGCCGCCTCCCGCGTATCACGGGTGGCGAAGTTCGTGGCCTGGGCCTGCCCCTCGGCTTCGAGTGCCTGGCTCATCGACGTCTGCGCCCCGTTGTTCAACAACGTCTTCGACATCGAAAGCGCCAGCGGCGGGCCGGCGGCGATCCTGGCCACCACATCATCGACATGGGCGTCCAGGTCTGCGTCGGGAAGGATCCGGTTGACGAGACCGATGCGGTCCGCCTCGGCGGCGTCGATCACCTCGGCGAGCAACGCCAACTCCTTGGCCCGGTGCAGGCCCACCCATCGCGGCAGCACCCACGAACCGCCGCAGTCGATCGTCAACCCACGACGGGCGAAGATCTCCGAGAACCGGGCGGTATCGGATGCGTAGACGAGGTCACAGCCGAGGGCGATGTTCAGCCCTCCGCCGGCAGCCACGCCACGGACCTTGGCCACCACGGGGTGTTGGAGTTCGTGCAGCGCCATCATGGACTCCTTGATTCGCCGCATGCGGCGGATGGTCGGGAGCTCCCGCTCACCCCTGGCCTGGTCGACCTGCCCGCCCACGTCGGCACCCGAACAGAAGTTGCCCCCGGCACCGGTGACCACGACGGCGCGCACGGTGTCGTCCCGATCGAGGTCGCGACACAGGTCGCCGAAGTCGGCGAACATCTGCGAGGTCATGGCGTTCATGACCTCGGGTCGGTTCAAGGTCACGGTGACGACGCTGCCGTCCCGTTCGACGAGAATCTCCTTGGTTCCATCTGGCATTGCCGGACCCTACAGGGAGCCCGGTTTCGGAGCCGTGGCGGGCCGTCGGTAGGGTCGGGCCGTGGACCTCGCCCTCACGGCCGACCAGGAGACCCTCCGCGAGGTCTTTGCCGACTTCTTCGCCTCGGAGGCAGGTCCGGATCGTGCCCGTGCCGCCGAGCCGTCAGGCTTCGACAGCCGCTCCTGGGAGCGCCTCCTCGAGACCGGCGCACCCGGCATGGGCCTCCCGGAATCAGCAGGCGGTGGCGGCGCCTCGCTGGGCGACCTTGGCGTCGTGGCAGAGGAACTCGGGGCGGCGATCGCACCGCTTCCCCTGGTCGAGCACGCCGTGGCCGGCCGCCTCCTCGCCGCCACCGGCGCCTGCTCCGAACCCGTGGCCGAAGGCAGTGATATCGCGACACTGGCCCTGCGTCCCGCACGGGACGGCATCTGCCACCTGGTCCCCGCGGGGGCCGTCGCTCGACATGTCGTGGCACTCGACGGTGACCGCCTGGTCCTGTCATCCAGCGGCGCCCCCGGGGTGGCCCTCGGGAACCACGGCTGTCTGCCGCTCGCCCACCGTTCCATCGACGGCGCCACCGTGCTGCTCGAAGGCCCCGGGGCCCACGCTGCGTTCGATCGCGCGCTCGACGAATGGCGCACGCTCACTGCCGCAGCGCTGGTCGGCATCGGGCGAACCGCCCTCGACCTTGGCGTCGAATACGCCAAGGAGCGGCACCAGTTCGGGAAGCCCATCGGTGCCTTCCAGGCGGTCCAGCACCTCCTCGCCGACCTGCCAGGCCTCGTCGACGGAGCACGGCTGCTCTCAGCCAAGGCCGCATGGGCCGGCGACAGCGATCTCGACAGCAGCAACGGCGTCATCGACCCCGGCAGCAACGACATCACCGACTTCGCAACCCTGGCCGGAATGGCACTCGTGTTCGCCGGCGAGGCCGCCACCACCACCACCGACCGCTCACTGCACGTCCACGGCGGCTACGGATTCGCCGAGGAGTACGACATTCAGCTCTTCTACCGGCGCGCCAGGGCATGGGCACTGGTCCTGGACGACCCGGCACGCGAGTGTCGTCGCATCGCCGACCTGCTACTCGCAACATCCGAGGACGCCGCCTGATGGACTTCTCGCTCTCGCCGGGTGCCGCCGACTTCCGCGACGAGGTCAGGGCGTTTCTCGACGCCCACCTCACCGATGAGATCATCGCCACGATGCATCGGACCGGCACGTTCAACGACAAGGGGTTCAACGGCGCCCTCGCCGACTCCGGGCTGCTGGCCGGGGCCGTGCCCGGCTACGGCGACCGCGACCCCATCGAGCTCTACGTGCTGTTCAACGAACTCGAGAAGGCCGGCGCCCCCTACGACGGACTCGCCGTCACCATGCTCGTCGCCGGCGTCATCAACGCCGTCGGCACCGACTTTCAGCGGGAGCACGTGCTCGCGAAGCTCCTGACCGGCCGCTTCAACTGCTGCCTCGGCTACAGCGAGCCCGACCACGGCTCCGACGTGGCCGCCATCACGACCCGGGCGGTGCGCGATGGCGACCAGTGGGTGATCAACGGGCAGAAGATGTGGACCACGATGGCCCACGAGTCCGACTGGGTGATCCTGCTCACCCGCACCGACCCCGACGTGCCCAAGCACAAGGGCCTCACCATGTTCCTCGTCCCGATGGACACACCGGGCATCGAGGTCCAGCCGGTGCCGACCATGGCAACCGAACGGACCAATGCCACCTTCTACGACGAGGCCAGGATCGGGGACGAGTGGCGCCTCGGCGAGGTCAACGGCGGCTGGTCGGTGATGGGCGTGGCGCTGGCCTTCGAACGTGGGGTCATGGGAGGCACCAACCCGGCCGTCCCGCTCCTGCGACACGTCCGCGCCTGGGCCGGCGGCGCCCCGTCTCCCGACGGCGGGCTCATGATCGACGATCCGCTCCTTCGGGAGCGCATCGCACGCACCGCCATCGCCAACCAGGTCAGCCAACTCCTGACCCTTCGGGCGGCGTGGATCGCCGCCACCGGGGGCCTCCCCGGTCTCGAGGGCTCGATGGCCAAGCTCTACGCCACCGACCGCTACCAGCAGGCTGTGGGCTGGTTCCAACAGATGGCCGGGGCCGACGGCCTCCTCGACTTCGACACGGATGGTGCGGCTGCCGACGGCTGGATCGACTACGACGCCCGCCACTCGCCGGTGACCACCATCTACGGCGGCACCACCGAGATCAACCGCAACAACGTCGCCGAGCGGCACCTCGGCCTCCCCCGCGCACGATGACCGCACACCGCCCATGACCGCAGCACTCGTCCTCGTCGACGACCCCCGTCCCGGCGTCCGGCGCCTCACCCTGAACCGGCCCGAGAAGCGCAACGCCATGAGCAACGCCCTGCGGGCCGAGCTGTTCGCCGCCCTCGAGGCCGCCGACCGGGACGAATCGGTCCATGTGACCGTGCTGCGCGGTGCCGGGCCATGCTTCTCGTCCGGCTACGACCTCTCCTCCGACCTCGGTGCCGACCGCCCGTACCACACGCCCGACGGCCCGGCCGCCTGGGCCCACCACGTCACGAAGGGCTGGCTGTGGATCTGGGACCTGGCCAAGCCGGTCATCGCCCAGGTCCACGGCTATGCCATGGCCGGTGGCAGCGAACTGGCGGCGGCCTGCGACCTCGTCTACCTGGCCGACGACGCCACGATCTCGCATCCGGTGCTCCGCCTCGCCGGCACGCCCGACTTCGCCGTGCATCCGTGGCTGGTCGGCCTCCGCAACGCCATGGAGATGGTCCTCACGGGCGATCCCGTCGATGCCGCCGAGGCAGTTTGCATGGGCTACGCCAACCGCTGCTTCCCTGCTGAGGAACTCGAGGAACGGGTCCTCGACATCGCCGAACGCATCGCCGGAGTCCCGAGCGGCCTCCTCCAGATCAACAAGCGATGGGTCCACCGTGCCATGGAGGCGATGGGTGCCCGCACGGCCATCCGCTCGGTGCCCGACCTGCAGGGGCTCGCCCAACAGGTGCCCGAGGTCCGGGAACTGCTCGGCAACCTGAGCGACCGGGTGAAGCAGGCTGCCGCCGAGGCGCCCGTTGTCGAGGCACCGCCAGCCGACTGAGCCGGCCTGCTACCCGGCGGCGAGCACCGCTTCGGCCTCGGGCGACGGATCGTCGTCGTAGACCTTCTTCCTGTGGAACTCGGTGAGCAGCGGCCGCGACGATGCGAACAGGAAGAACCCGCCACACATCGTGAGCAGCACGCCGGCGCCACTGACCAGCAACGGTGGGCTCACACGCAACACGCTGGCAGTCCACGACATGGCGACCATCAGAACGCCGAGGCCCAGTCCGCCGGTGACCGCACTCCACCGCCACTTCCAGCGGTCGTCGTGGCCGAACACCCCGGCGGCGGGCAGCATGAAGACGGAGCCGATCAGTCCGGTGGCGAGGGCCAGACGACCCAAGCCGGCGCCTTCCGGGGTGAAACCGTCGAGGATGATCTTGCTGGAGAGGCGGGCATTGTTGTAGATGATTCCGACCTCGAGGGTGTTCAGGGGACCCTTGCTCGGATCGTCCCTGACTTCCTGCCTGAGCCGCTCGATCTCGACCAGTTGGGACTCTGAGAGAACCCCCGAGAGGCGCTCATCGAAGGTCCACCCGGAGATGCTTCCAATACCGATGATGATGACGGCCACGGATGCAGCGACGATCCGGGTCCACCCGACCCGGAGGCTGAGCGGACGCAACGGCGAGTACGGGGCGACCAGCAGAGCCATGATCGAACCAACGGTCGCAACGAGTGCCGCAACGAGTGCCAGGTATACCCCTATGCCGTGGCTGTAGTCCACGGTCAGTGGAGCCGAGCGTGCCAGGAGGTGGGTGAGCACGGTGAGCAGCATCGCGATCGACGCCATGGTCACCCCATCAGGGCTGAACCACCGGGAACCGCTTCCTGGACGCCGCAGGAACACAACAGAGCCGATCAACAGGAAGAGGCCGAGGCCAAAGGTCAAGTACCCGACCCAGGTGCCCCCGGATGCCGAGAAGCCGTTGAACGTCTGACCGGCAAGGTCGTTGTCGGCGAAGCGCGCATGACCACTGAGATGGCCGGCGTTCTGCGTCCAGGTCAGGAACAGCGAAAGGATCGCAACAGCGCCACCGATGCCGGCGAGCACCATGCCGATGCGCTCCCGACCGGTCGAAGGGGCGTCGCTCTCACCCGTGTCATCGACCTCCTTCGGCTTGAGGGAGGCATCCTCGACACCTTCGAGCAGCACTTCCGGATTCCTGCGGTGCGTCCAGGCCTGATGGATTCTGCCGAACATGTTGCCGCCTTCGGAGACCTCAGGCTGGGAGAGGCGGTCCAGCACCACGGCCACCAGGAACAGCGCCAGGCCGGACGAGGCCGAGGCGGCGATGTCGAAGTTCTGGACTGCCTTGTAGACGAGGCGGCCGAGACCGCCTGCGCCCATGATGGCTGCGATGCCGATCATGGCGATCGACATGAGCAGCGTCTGGTTGAGACCGGTCATCAGGGCCGGTCGTGCCAGCGGCAGCTGGACATCGATGAGGACGCGCAACTCCGTGGCGCCATAGGCCCGACTGGCTTCGACGACGTCCTCGGGCACCTGTCGGATGCCCAGGTTGGTGAGTCGGATCAACGGTGGCAGGGCGAACACCATGGTCACCATCGTTCCCGGCACCACGCCGATGCTCCAGAAGAAGATGACGGGCAGCATGTAGACGAAGGCGTGGACGACCTGCATCGCGTCGAGGATCGGACGGACCACGTTCCAGACCGAGTCCATGCGACCACACAGGATCCCGAGGGGAACGCCGACGATGGCGCACAGGAGGACCGCCACGAAGACCATGCCGACGGTTCGGATGGTCTCGATCCAGTATTCGGTGCCGAGTAGGCCGCAGAAGCCCATGGCGAGACCCGCGGCGACACCGACCTTGGGCGTTCGGACCAGGGCACCGATGACCGCGGTGCCCAAGACCACCCAGACCCATGGGATCTCGGTCAGGAAATCATCGACGAAGTTCTCGAGGAGGAAGGCGAACGGCCAGCGGATGGCATCGAGCAGCCAGCCGAGGTTCAGGTCGACCCAATCGACCATCTGGTCGACCCAGTCGCCGAACGGGACCTCCCACTGGTCGAGGAGCGAGGAATCGAAGATGCCGACGTCGTCGGCCTTGACACCTGATTGGGCCAGGACGCTGCTCACAGGAACACCTCCCGCTCAAAGCCGTCTATGAGTTGCTCGACCCGGCCCATCTCTTCCATGATCTCGCGGGGTTCGAGTTCGCCGATGAGGTGGCCGGCCTCGTCGAGTACGGCGATCGAGAAGCCGCTGCCGGCCGCTGCATAGACCTCGTTGAGACGTGCCGTCGAGGTCGTCGTGGCGAAGTCGGTGCGCAGAACATCGGACAGCAGCGTCGTTCCGTGGGCCAGGGCGCTGCCGGCGTCGACCACCCAGAGCATCCCCGTCGGCCGACCGTCCGCATCGACCACGAAGCCGCCGCGGCGCTTGCCGAGGCGGTCGATCGCAGCGGTGAGGGATTCGGATGCGTCGAGAACCACGGGATCATGCATGACGTTGCCCACGTCGATGACCCTGCCCTGGTCCACGTCCTGGGTGAACTCGGCGACGTAGCCGTCGGCCGGCTCGGTCAGGATCTCTTCGGGGGTTCCGATCTGGACGACGTAGCCGTCGCGCAGGATGCACACCCGGTTGCCGATGCGAAGGGCCTCGTTCAAGTCGTGGGTGATGAACAGGATCGTCTTGTGGAGCTTCTCCTGGATGACCATCAACTCGTCCTGCATCTGGCGCCGGATGAGCGGGTCGAGAGCGCTGAACGCCTCGTCCATGAGCAGGATCGGCGGGTCGCTGCACAGCGCACGGGCCAGGCCCACGCGCTGCTGCATGCCTCCGGAGAGCTCGCCGACGGCGTTCTGGGCGTACGCCTCGAGGCCGACCATGGCCAGCGCCTTCAGTGCGGCGGCATCCCGTTGGCCCTTGGGCACTTTCTGGACCTTGAGGCCGTAGCCGGTGTTGTCGATGATGTTCCTGTGGGGGAACAGCGCGAAGTGCTGGAAGACCATGCCCATCTTCTCGCGCCGAAATGTCTGAAGGGCCGAACCACGGAGCTCCTGGACGTTGGTGCCATCGACGATCACCTCGCCTGCGGTGATGTCATGGAGCTTGTTGACGGTGCGGATCGCCGTGGACTTGCCGGAGCCGGACAGGCCCATCACCACGAAGATCTCGCCCCTGTTCACGGTGAACGAGATGTCCTTCATGCCGACGACGTGGCCCGACAGGCGCTGGACCTCGTCCTTGTCCACACCCGCCCGGGAGAGGTCGTACGCCCGGCCTCTCGGGTCCGGACCGAAGATCTTGTAGACGTTTTTAAGCGAGACCATGGGCTCGCCCTGTTCGGTCATTCAATTCCCCCTTGATTGAACTTCGCTGCTCAGACCGGACGGCCCAACCCCACGTGGCTTTCCCGACATCGGGCGAAACGGTAGCACTCCCGCAACCGCAGGTTCTTCGAGATGGAGAGGGGGCGGGGCCCTGCGGCCCCGCCCCCGTCTCACATCGTGGCCAAC
>CAJXIS010000081.1 GCA_913054115.1 uncultured Acidimicrobiaceae bacterium
TGCGCCCGGGCTCTGGGCGTCGGTCGACTCCGGCGAGATGGACCTGCTCATCCCCGAACTCCCCCTGCTGCGCATGGAGCAGGACCCCATCCACCGCCACAAGGACGTTCTTGCCCACACCATCGCCGTGGTCAACAAGACCGAGCCCGAGATCACCGTTCGCCTCGGGGCACTGTTCCACGACATCGGCAAGCCCCGGACCCGGTCGTTCGAACACGGCGACGTGACGTTCCGGCACCACGAGGCCGTCGGTGCCCGTATGGCCCGCAAGCGCCTCACCGAACTCGGCTACGGGGAAGAGCTCGTCGAGGAGGTGACCGAACTGGTCCGGCTGTCCGGCCGCTTCAAGGGCTACACGGACGGCTGGTCCGACTCGGCCGTACGCCGCTACGCCCGCGACGCCGGGCCGCTGCTCGGCCGGCTCAACCACATGATCCGCTGCGACTGCACCACCCGCAACCGGGAGAAGGCAGCCGGCATCCAGGCCGCCATGGACGACCTCGAGGCCCGCATCCAGGGGCTCGCCGAGGACGAGCGCCGTGCCGCCGAGCGCCCCGGACTCGACGGCCAGGCCGTCATGGACCACCTCGGCATCGCTCCGGGCCGCGCCGTAGGAGAGGCGCTGAAGTTCCTGCTGGCGATCAAGCGGTCGGAGGGCGACCTGGAAACAGACGAGCTGCTGCGGCGGCTCGATGGCTGGTGGGCCGAGCGGGCCTGAGGCGCGGGTTCAGGGACCCAAGGCTCAGGGATCGAGTATCCCGTCCATGAGCCAGATGCCGATTTCTGCCACACCGGCCTCTGACAGGTGCACGCCGTCGAAGCGGGTGTGGCGCTCGCGTTCGGTGCCGATGTCGCCGATGAAGTCCCGGTAGGGCACCGTCGCCACGAAGTCGAGGTCGGCGGTGGCGGCGACCACCAGCTCGTTGAGGCGGTCGATGCGGTCGGGGTGGTTCTGGGGCCGGATCTCGCGCTTGAGGTGGGCTCCCTCCAGCCAGACCACCCGTGCGCCGGACGCACCCAGCACCTCGGACGCCAGCCGGTACTCCGACGAGATGTAGTCGTCGTACACCGGCATCCCGATGTTGACCCACTCGTCACCCAGCGACGGCACCAGCCGGTCGGTCACGTCCCATGGGGTGATGTGCGCCAGCACCACGTCGGGCTCGAAGACCTCGATTGCCGTCGGCCACGACACCACCTCGGGGTCGAGCATCACGTGCGGCTCGACGGCGTCGTTCCAGGCCGAGCAGAGCTCGCCGACCGGGCCCTCGATGCCCTCCGGGATGCGCTTCTGGCCGTAGCGGCCGACGATGCAGCCCAGGTGGGCCTCGTTGAGCACCACGATCTCGCCGGGGTTTCCGAGCGCCCAGGTGCACAGGGCCTCACCGATCTGCAACGCCACCGAGTCGCCGACGACCAGCACACGCATCCGGTCGTCGGTGGAGGGCGGCAGCAGGCCCTGTTCGGCACACGGCCCCTGCGACGAGGCGGCCGCCTCGACCGCCGGCCGGGTGTTGACCCACAGCAGGCCGCCCAGGATCGCCACGACGGCCACGGCGACGGCGGATAAGGCCGGGATCGGCTTGAGCGGTCGGTCCAGCAGCGGCACCCTGCGCCGCACCACCGGCAGTTCGACCAGGTAGAAGCTGGCGGCCGACACGGCGAAGGTGATCGCCAGGTGCAGCCAGATCAGGTTGTTGCCCTCGATCACGTCGACACCTGGCACCAGGCGGCCGGCTCTGGTGGGCGTGACCAGCAGGTAGATCGGCCAGTGGTACAGGTAGAGGCCGTAGCTGATCTTGCCGACCCAGCGGATGATCGGCGACTCGAGGAACCAGTGCAGCGGGCCCTTGGTGGCACCGGCGCAGCCGTACCAGAACCAGACGACGCCGACGCCGAGCAGGTACGGCCAGTGGTCGAACGGGGCGTTGCCGCGCACCACGCTCACGACCACCCAACCGGCGGTGAACAGGCCGGCGTACAGGGCGCCCACCTGGACCCGGCGGTGCCTCGGGGCGTCGGGCGCCGACAGCGACGCCGGCAGCCACGCATGCCAGGCCGGCTCGGCGGGTTGGGCGACGCCGTAGACCATCACGCACGAGATGACGGCCACCATCAGGAAGCCGCCGTGCTCGAACATCCAGGCGCTCTGCTCCGAGATCTCGAAGATGGCCCAGGTGAAGAACAGCGTCGCCGCATACGCCCCGACGACCCATCCGAGCTGCGCTCGGCGGGTGCGGACAGGGCCCCGCTGCCGCACGATGACGGCGAGGATGATGCCGGCGAACAGCGAATGCGCCCGGGTGTCGGTGCCGTAGTAGACGCGCGACGGGTCGCCGCCGCCCGGGTAGAGGTGGCCCATCCACCAGGTCGAGGCGATCGTGCCGACGACCATCGACCAGAGGATCACCGAGTAGGCGTGCTTCTTGAAGAAGTGGAGGACGAAGATCAGGTACAGCGGGGCGAAGATGTAGAACTGCTCCTCGATCGAGAACGACCAGACGTGGCGCAGCGGCGAGTACTGGAAGTCCTCGAAGTACGAGACGCCGGAGAAGATCTCGAACCAGTTGGCGCAGTAGGCCAGCGTCGAGACGATCGCCCCGGTCCAGCGGGGGTACTGGTCGACCGGGACGAACAGCATCAGGTAGAGGGTCAGGACGCCGAGTGCCACGAACAGGGCCGGGAGCAGGCGTCTGGCGCGTCGCCCGGCATACGCCTTGAGGTCGATGCGGCCGGTTTTCTCGAACTCGTTGAGGGCGATCGAGATGATCAGGAAGCTCGAGAGCGTGAAGAACAGGTCGATGCCGAGGATGCCGCCCGAGACCGTGTCGGTGGCGGCGTGATACATGAGCGGGCCTATGACCACCCAGATGCCCCGGATCCCGTCGATCCCCGGGATGTAGGTGAAGGCGGGGCGCCCCTGCTCGGCCATGACGAGGGAACGCTATCCCCGGGTGCCTATCCCCCGGTGCAGGGAACCAGCAGCACGTGGTGTTTCGATGACCACGCCTCGCAGAAGTGCTCGGCGACGACCCTGGATGGCTCGGTCGAGCCCGGGTCGGACGAGGTGTTGGGCTCCGACCAGCCGTCGAACCGGTCGGTGAGGATCAGTACGTCCGCATCGGCCAACTCGTCGGCCAGCGGGCCACCGTGCCGGTTGGCGAGCCCGGGGTTCATCTCCAGGTGGCGGCTGGCCGGCACCAGGTCGGGGAGCAGGAAGTAGAGGAAGGTCTCGGAGTAGTTCGTGCGGGACAGGTCGACGGGTCCGATGAACACCGAGTCGCCGGGCTCGGTGCGTGCGTCGACCTCGGCCAGCAGCGCCTCGAGTTCGGCGACGAACGCCTCGTCGCCCACGGGCAGGGTCCGTCCGGCATGGGTGATCGACGGTGTCGACCAGGTGGCCGCCCGTTCGGTGAAGACGTCCACCGTGAATCGACCCAGGTGGTATGGAGCCACGGCGAACAGCAGCCCCACGACGGCGAACAGGGCCAGGGGTGCCGCCAGGTGGCGGCGGGCGAGGGGAAGCCGGCGTCCGAGTGCCACGGCCACGGCGACCGTTGCAATGGCGAAGACGTAGCCGCCGACGAACTTGAGGTGGTTGGGGCTGGGCCGCTGCAACATCATCGGGACGATCGCGATGCCGACCAGCGCCAGCGTCGTGAAGCGCCCCCTGTGCGGGATGCGCCACAGGCGGGGCAACACGACGAGGCCCACCGCCACGACGAGCAGCAGCCAGAACACGGCGCTGACCTGCGCAGGTCGGGACAGCCCCGGCCAGGGATCGGGGCCGCTGAGCATCTCGTCGATTCGGGCGAACATGTCGGCGCTTTCGGACGGGTTCGGCGGGAGCGGGAGCCGGCGACCGGAGCGGAGCCGGAACACGGGGTCGACCACGACCCCCTCGACCAGCGCCACCGGGCCCACCAGCACGAGGTGCAGCAGGAACGGCGACAGCCCGCCGGCCAGGCCGGTGGCGAGTCGACGGCGGCGTGCCCGGGTGGTGCGCCATGCCTCGGTGCCGAGCACCAGCAGGACCGCCGGACCGAGCACGATCTGGTGGAACACGGCAAGGCCGAGGAGTCCGGCGCCGACGGCGGTCGAACGGCGTGCACCGCCGTCGAGCACCAGTGCGGTCCCGGCGACCAGCAGTGCCAGGCCGCACAGCCACGAGTAGGCGAACAGGCCGAAGGGCGCCAGCAGCACCCAGGCGGTGAGGGCCGCAGCGGTCGCCGTGCCCCGTCCCCAGGGTCGGGCCATGCGGTAGAGGCCCCAGAGCATCAGCGCCCGGTAGGCGAGGCCGACCAGCCGTTCGACGAGGACGGACGGCCCCAGTGCCCAGAAGGCGGCGCCGATCGCCCAGACGTTGCCCGGCGGGTAGAGGTACTCGACGTCGCCGTTGGGCCAGCGCCCGTCGAGGAGCAGGTCGGCGACGACGAGGACATTGCCCTCTTCCATCGCCGTGGCGCCCATGGCCAGCATCCCCGGGATGGGGACGAGGACGACGGCAGCGACGATCAGGAGGGGCAGCGCACGCACGAGTCTCACCCTCACGGGTGCCGAGTCTAGGGAGGGGCCGGTGCTCGGCCCGGTCAGGGTGCGGGGAAGCGCCCCTACTCGAGCTTGAGGGGCTCGGTCTCGACGAGGCCGGCGACCAGCGACGCCACGGCCGAGCGCTCGGAACGGGTGAGCGTGATGTGGGCGAACAGCGGATGGCCGACCAGGTCGTTGACGACGGTGAGCACGCCGTCGTGGCGTCCGACCCGCAGGTTGTCGCGTTGCGCCACGTCGTGGGTGAGGATCACCCGGCTGTCGGCGCCGATCCGGGACAGCGCGGTGAGCAGCACGGTGCGCTCCAGGTTCTGGGCCTCGTCGATGATCACCCAGGTGTCGGTGAGGGTGCGCCCCCGGATGTGGGTGAGGGGCAGCACCTCGAGCAGTCCGTCGTCGAGCAGTCCCTCGATGACGTGCCGTTCGGTGACCGCCTCGAGGGCATCGACCACGGCGGCGGTCCACGGCGACATCTTCTCCTGCTCGCTGCCCGGCAGGTAGCCCAGGTCCTGGCCGCCCACGGCGTACAGCGGCCGGAACACGACGACCCGGCGGTGGCGGCGCCTTTCGAGCACCGAGTCGAGGCCGGCGGCGATCGCCATCACGCTCTTGCCGGTGCCGGCAGCACCGCCGAGGCTGATGATGCCGATGGAAGGGTCGGCCATCAGGTCGAGGGCGATCCGCTGCTCGGCGTTGCGGCCGCGGACGCCGAACAGGTCGAGGTCGGCGTCGACCCGGTGGACCCGCTTGTCCTGGTGGACCCTGGCCAGCACCGACTGGGAGCCGTTGGTGATGGCGAGCCCTGTGTGGCAGGGCAGGTCGCGGGCCTCGTCGAGGTCGGCGACGCCGTGGGCGTAGAGCTCGTCGATGGTGCCGGAGTCGGCGGTCAGGTCGATGAAGCCGTGCCAGTGGTCGCCCTGGTCGCCGACCGGTGCGTAGTCGTCGGCGACGATTCCGGCCATAGACGCCCGGAGCCGCAGGGGCAGGTCCTTCGAGACCAGGGTGACGGGGTCGCCCTCGGCTGCGAACGAGGCGGCGACGGCGAGGATCCGGTGGTCGTTGCTGGTTCCCCGCAGCGACTCGGGAAGGTTGACCGGATCGAGGTGGTTGATTTCGACCCGGAGCGTGCCGCCGTCGTCGTTGACGGGCATCGGGTCGTGCAGCCGACCGTGGTGGACGCGCAGTTCCTCGAACGAGCGCAGGGCGGTGCGGGCGGCCCATCCCAGCTCGGCGTGGTGGCGCTTGGCCTCGAGTTCGTCGAGGACCACCACCGGGACGACGACCTGGTGGGCGCCGAACTTGCGGAACGCCAGCGGGTCGGTCAGGAGCACGGAGGTGTCGAGCACGTACACCCGGTGTCCGGGGAGGGGGTCGGCATCGGGGGAGCGGGCTTCGAGGACATGCGCATTGCGCCCCCGCCCGCCGGCGGTTTCTGGGATGGGCTCTGGGAGAGGAGCTGCGACCGCGATGAGGACAACGTATGTTGCCCGCGATCGCGGGAGGGGGATGCGCGGGCAGAGCGCCGCTCTGGCGGCCGGGGCGCGTCGGGGCTACGGTCACGCTCCCACGGTCGACGAGGCCGGCGACACCCGGGGAGACCGAGGTCGATGCCGGCGGAGGAGGTGCCGCATGAAGGCGTTCACGCCTGACCGCATCCGGAACGTCGCGCTGGTGGGTCCGCCCGGGTCGGGCAAGACCTCGCTGGCAGAGGCGATGCTGTACCGGGCCGGGGCCGTGAAACGGGTCGGCAGCGTCGAGGACGGCACGACCGTCTGTGACCACGAGCCCGAGGAGAAGGCGTCCGGCCACTCGCTGACCACGGCGCTCGCCGTCCTCGAATGGCAGGGCCACAAGATCAACCTGCTCGACACGCCGGGCACCTTCGACTTTGCCGGCGAAGCCGTGGGAGCAGTGTTCGCGGCCGACCTCGCCGTGTTCGTCGTCGATGCCTCGAGCGGCCTCGACCATGCCACGGTCGTCCTCTGGCGCCAGGCCGCCGAACACGGCACCCCCCGCCTCGTGTTCGTCAACAAGCTCGACCGCGAGCACGCCAACTTCGAGTCGGTGCTCGCCGAACTCCAGGACGCCTTCGGCTCCGGCGTGGCACCGCTCGAGATTCCGATCGGCGAGGCGGAGGCGTTCCACGGCATCGCCGACCTGCTCACCGACAAGGCGTGGATCTACGACAGCGGCCACGCCGAGTTGGGCGAGATCCCCGAGGAGATGGAGGCCCGTGAGGCCCAGATCCACGAATCGCTGGTCGAGAACATCGTCGTCGCCGACGACGACCTCCTCGAGCGCTACCTGGGCGGCGATGTCCCGAGCGTCGAAGAGCTCGAGAAGGTGCTCGGCAAGGGCGTCGCCTCGGGAACCGTCTTCCCGGTCGTGTGCGGTTCGGCGACCATCCCGATCGCCGTCGACCGCCTCTGCAACTACATCGTCGAGGTCGGGCCTTCTCCACAGGACCGTCCGGCCGTCCCCGTCACGATCGGCGGCCTGTCGGTCGACGTCACGCCGGATCCGGATGCCGACACCCTGGTCCAGGTGTTCAAGACCTCCGTCGATCCGTACCTGGGGCACATGTCGTACTTCCGGGTCCTGGCAGGCACCGTCACGAAGGACGCCACGCTCGTCAACGGCCGCACCGGCGACACCGAGCGCTTCCGGGGGATCATGACGGTGCAGGGTGGCGACTCGGTCGGTGTGACCGCCCTGCAGGCCGGCGACATCGGTGTCGTGACGAAGCTTCATGCCACGCTCACCGGCGACACGTTGTCCTCGGTGGGTCGGGCATCGGCTCCCACCATCGAGTTCCCGCCGGCCGTGCTCTCGTGGGCCGTGTCACCCCGGAGCCGCAACGACGAGGACAAGATGGCCGAGGCGCTCCATCGGATCCTCGAAGAGGACCCGGTGCTCGAGATGCGCCGCGACGACGAGACGCGTCAGACGTTGTTGTCCGGACTCGGCGAGACCCACCTGCGGTCGGTGATCTCCCGCATGGAGCGCAAGTTCGGCGTCCACGTCGACACCGAGGACGTCCGCGTCGCCTACCGCGAGACCATCCAGGTGGCCGCGCAGGCCGACGGCCGCTACAAGAAGCAGTCGGGTGGCCACGGCCAGTTCGGGGTGGCATCAGTGCGGATCGAGCCGCTCGGGAGCGGTGCCGGGTTCGAGTTCGTCAACGAGGTGACCGGTGGGGTGATCCCCCGCCAGTACATCACGGCGGTCGAGGCCGGGGTCGTCGAGGCCATGGCCCAGGGCGGCAGTTCGGGCTATCCGGTCGTCGATCTGCTGGCCGCCGTGTACGACGGCAAGGCCCACTCCGTCGACTCGTCGGAGATGAGCTTCAAGATGGCCGGGAAGCTGGCCTTCCAGGAGGCGATGGCCAAGGCCAGGTCCGTGGTGCTCGAGCCGGTTGCCGCTGTCGAGGTGACCGTTCCTGGCGAATGCCTCGGCGACGTCATGGGCGACCTCTCCTCCCGTCGGGCCACGGTGCAGGGTTCGGAGATCGACCGGTGGGGTGATCAGGTGGTCAGCGCCCAGGTTCCCGAGGCCGAGATGGTCCGCTACGCCATCGACCTTCGGGCACTGACCGGCGGCAGGGGCCGGTTCACGGCAGTGCACGACCACTACGCCCGGGTTCCCCCCGGGACGAAGGTCCCCGAGCCGCCCGAGCGCTAGCCGGTCGGGAGCCGATCAGGCGTCGGCGGGGATGGGCACCGTTTCGGTGTGGGTGCCCGAGCGCAGCACGGTGCCTGCGAGGGCCTCGGTGTTGGAACCGTCGATGACGGCCAACGTGCCGTTGACGTAGACCCGTTCGATGCCGATGGGCGCCGACATCAGGCGGGGGCTGTCGCCGGGAAGGTCGTGTTCCAGGAGGAGTTCGCCGGCGCCGACGGTTGCGGGATCGAAC
>CAJXIS010000082.1 GCA_913054115.1 uncultured Acidimicrobiaceae bacterium
GGTGAACGACGTCTCCCGGATGACCATCTGGGGCAACCACTCGGCCACCCAGTATCCCGACCTGTTCCACTGTGAGGTGGGCGGCCGGACCGCCGCTGCGGCCGTCGACGACCAGGCTTGGCTCGAGGGCGAGTTCATCCCGACCGTGCAGCAGCGTGGCGCCGCCATCATCGAGGCACGGGGCGCCTCGAGTGCCGCCTCGGCCGCCAATGCCGCCATCGACCATGTCCACGACTGGGTGCTCGGCACCCCGGACGGCGACTGGGTCTCGATGGCCGTGCCGTCGGACGGCAGCTACGGCGTCCCGGAGGGCCTCATCTCGTCGTTCCCGATCACCTGTGCGGGCGGCGAGTGGTCGATCGTGCAGGGCCTCGAGATCGACGACTTCTCACGGGCACGCATCGACGCCTCCGTGGCCGAACTGGCCGAAGAGCGCGACACGGTCCGGGACCTGGGCCTGATCTAGAGCCTGCTGTCCGGGAAGCGGCTATTCCCAGGCGACCACGTCGCCGACGTTGATGACGGCGTCGCCGAGGGCCACGCCGTAGGCACCCCCGCGCCAATCGGGATCGAGGGCGCCCCGGAGGCCGTCGACCGCCGCCTCCATCAGGTGGCAGGGACGGGTCTCGCCGCGGATCTCGATCCGGGCGTCGCCCACCCGCAGGACCCGGCCGCTGCTGTCTGCGAGTTCGACGCCTTCGACGAACAGGTTCGCCCGGCGGGTCGAGGGCTCGACGGATCGGCCGAGGTCGGCCTCGACGTCTGCCCAGCGCTCTGTTGCCAGGATCGTGACCTGGCGGTCTCCACCTCGGTCGGCGTTGCCGACGATGCCTTCGCCGGCGACCACTGACATTGAGTCGACCGCCTCCATGGCCGCACCCATTGCGGGCTTGATCCAGAGGTTGCGAAGGGTTCCCGTGCTGTCCACGACGGGGACGGTAGCCCGCTCAGGTCCCGGATTCGGTGGCGGCACGGACGCCGGCGAACACGTCGCCCAGGGTCGCCAGCAGGTTGTGGTGTTCGACCAGGGGGCGGGGGTCGCCGCCGATCGAGAGGTCGCCGGTGATCACGGCGTCGAGGGGGTCGATGGAACCGGTCATCAGCCCGGTCGCCGTGGCCCGGTCGGTCGAGAACGTCACGTCGGGTTCAACCGCCGGGCCGGGTCGGACCCGGGCCTCGCCGTCGCCCAGGGTGATGTGCCAGGTCGGGCCGTCGGCGACCCGGTATTCGAGGCTCAGCGTGACCAGGGTGGCCATGTCTCGCAGGGCGTCGTGGGCGCAGGCGGCCTCGTCGAGAGCGGCGAGCCATGCATCGGAGAAGGGGACGGGATCGGCCACCTCGGCAGCCTAGGTAGCCCGACGGGTGTGCCCCGTCGGAAGCTGTGGGGCTACGGTCCCGTCCGTGCAGGAGATCGGCAGGGGCGATCCGACATTCGACTTCGAGCCGACGCGTGGCGCCTGGCGGCGTCTCGAGGGGCCCGGTGACGTGCTCGACCTGATGGACACGGGCGCCGGGGGGATCGTGGCGGTGATCAGGGACGCCGGGGCGACCTTCCTGTCACCGGTCTTCGACGAGCTGGCCGGGGTGGTCTGCACCGGGGGCACGATCCGCAGCCACATCGGCATCATCAGCCGCGAGTTCCAGGTCCCCGGGGTGATCGCCGCCGTCATCGACGACGAGCCCGACGACGGCACCGAGGTCGAGTTGGACAGCAGCGGCGTGATCTGCCGGATCGACGGGTGAGCCCGGATCCGCGGGAGCGGGTGAACGCCCTCATCGCAGAGGTCAACGCCGTGTCCAAGGTGCTGATGCGGGAGCGCACCTCGTACGACTCGCAGTTGATCCCGGTGCGGCAGTACGTGGTCGTGTCGTGCATCGAGGCGTTCCTCCGCTACCCGGAGGTCATCGAGGTGATCACCGCAGCGATGTCGCCCGAGGAGATCGGCGCAAAGGCCCGTCGGCCGGGCTGCCAGGCGGATTCGGTGTTCCTGTGGGGTGTTGTCAACTTCTTCCTGATCGGCCGCAACATCATGGGGATGGTGGATCCGTCGATCGACACCGTCGAGCGGACCGACACGGTGCTCGACTTCTGGTCCCGTGCCTCGCGGGCCTACCGGGGCGGCGACCTGCTCCACGCCGCCGACGCAGGCAACCGGATCGACGCCTTCGACGAGGTGATCCTGGCTGAATTGGCCGCCGGGGTGACGCCCGTCGACGACGAACGGCGGGCCGTGCTCCGCAGGGCGAACGCCACGCTGATCAACCACCTGTTCCTGCTCTACTTCGACACCAGGGTCGGCCACGGCGACACCGGCCCGTACCGGCTGGCGGACGGCCGGCAGGTGATCGTGCGCGACTTCTTCCGGATGGGCCGCAGTGACTTCTGGTGGTCGGACGTTGCGAGCGAAGTTCCCTACTCGGGGCTCACGGCGGTGCTCGTCGTCGATGACGCCGTTGATCTGAGCGTCACCGACTACGGGACCACGGTGTCTGACCCGGAGGACTACCTTGACCGCCTCACGGGGTTCGCCCTCTACACGACCGACGGTGGGCGCCTGGAGCCGGTGGGCGACGACAGGCTGGTTGCCACCGCTGCAGCGGCAAAGGCCGCGCAGAGGGAGCACTACCGGGCCATCGTCGGCATGGACCGGGATGAGCAGATCGCCTGCGGCGCCTACGTGTACTTCACGTTCCTCCGGCCGTTCGCCCAGATCGCCGGGGTGGTCGACCAGATCGACTGGACCTGCCCCCGTGACACGCCGGCCGACCTGTACCCGCTGGTGACCGCCGACGTCGAGACCTCTGAGCACGACGCCGACGCCGACCCGTTCGCCCTGTACGACGCGCCTGACGCTCCCCCAGGCGGGGGTTGATCCGGTGCACGAGACGGCCCCCGCCGACGAGCGCCGTCACGAGTCGGACGGGCAGCGGCTCTGGAACGAGTCGTACTATCTCGACTGGTTCGACCCCGACGGGCGGTCCGGCGGCTACGTGCGCCTCGGCCTCTACCCGGAACTGGGCGTCTCCTGGTTCTGGTGCTGCCTGGTCGAGAAGGGCGGCCCGACGGTCTTCGTGGTCGAGCACGAGGCGCCGATGCCACTGGCGCCGGGCCTCGAGATCCGCGCATCGGGCCTGTGGGCAGACCTGATCATCGAGGCGCCACTCGACCACTTCAGCGTCGGCGTCGAGGCCTTCGGCGTAGCCGTCGATGATCCGACCGAGGCCTATCGGGCCGGACCCGGTGGACTGCGGGGCGACCGGGTCCCGGTGGGGCTCGACCTCGGATGGGAGACCGACGGCGAAGCGTCGGATGCTCCGTGGGCCTTCCACTACGGCGTGGCCACCCGCTACGAGATTCCCTGCCGGGTGGTGGGCGAGATACTCGTGGGCGACCGCCGTATCGAGCTCGACGGGTGGGGCCAGCGGGACCACTCGTGGGGTGTGCGCGACTGGTGGGCCGACGGTTGGACCTGGTGCTCGGGCCGGCTCGAGGACGGCGAGCGTTTCCACGCCGTGCAGGTCGTCGGCCGTGACGGTGGCATCGGCTACCGGTCGTCGTCGGACGGCCTGGCCGCCGAGTACCGGGTGGCGTCGGCGCCGAACCTCGGGTCCGATGGCATCCCGACGTCGGGCTCGTTGGAGTTGGGCGACCTGCGTCTCGACTACGAGCCGGTCGCCTGGGCGCCGCTGCTGCTCACGCACCCTGACGACGGTCGGCAGTCGCGGTTCCCCCGTGGCCTCGTGTCGGTGAGGGCCGACGACGGCCGCACCGGCCACGCCTGGCTGGAGCTCAACCAGCCCCCGCCCCCCTGACTCCGGTCAGGATCGGTTGCGGGCGAGGCGGTCGACGGCGAGGACGACTGCGAAGGCGGCGGCGGCCAGCAGCAGCGGTACCGGCAGGTTGCCGGCCGGGGGCCACTCGAGGCCGGTGCCCGAGACCGACATGTCGGCGGTGTCGCCGATGACACCCACGCCGTTGGGCCAGGGCCACAGCACCCGCAGCGAGCCGACCATGAGGCCGATCAGCACCGCCAGCATCGTGTCATGGTGCCGTTCGAGAAGCCGGGTGAGCAGTGAGGCGAACAGCGCCAGCCCGAGCACGGCGCCCACGGCGAACACGATGGCGTCGCCGATCATGCGCTCGTCGATCACGGCCAGGACGGCCTCGTACATGCCGAACATGAGCAGCAGGAACGAGCCCGACAGGCCGGGCAGGATCATGGCGCAGATGGCGATCGCCCCGGCCAGGAACAGCACGAGCGGCGACGGGTCGGCGATCGGTCCCGTCTGCCAGCCGAGGGCGGCGAACAGGACCACGCCGACGACGGCCATCAGGGCCAGCCGGGGGCGGTCCCAGTCGGGGAGCCGCCATGAGACCACGATCGAGGCCAGCACGAGGCCGAGGAACAGGCCGGCCATCGCCTCGGGGTACTCCTCCAGCCCGGATTCGAGCAGGCCGGCGAGCACGACGACGGTGACGAAGGCTCCGCCAGCCAGCGGGAGCAGCAGCCCCCATTCGACCGACTTCAGGCGTTCTATGCCGCCGCGGACATCGCCGCGGGCGAACCGTGCCAACGCCCTGGCGCCGTCGCGGATGGCGGCGATGAGCCGCTCGTAGATCCCGAACATGAGGGCGAGGGTCCCGCCCGAGACGCCCGGCACGACGTTGGCCGCACCCATGAGGGCGCCCTGGGCGATCCGGGTGATCGGACGTCCGCCGGTGGCCATCAGATCGACCCTTCAGGATCGATCGCGTAGGGGGCGAGCGCCTCGCCGATGAATGCGGGGGAGCGCACCAGCTTCCCGGCGGTGTCGGTCACCGCCGCCAGCACCTCCTGGGTGGCGAGCACCTCGTCGCCGCGCATGATCCGTTGGCCCCACCGGGACGAGGCCCGCCGGTTCTCGATGACCTCGGTCTCGATGACCAGCAAGTCGCCACCGACGGCCGGCTTGAGGAACCTGGTCTCGATGCGGGAGACGATGACCCGGAAGCCCTGATCCTCGAGGTCCTGGAGCCCGAGCCCCACCGAGTCGAGCAGTTCGATGCGGCCGGTCTCGAAGAGCTGCACGTAGACGGAGTGGTTGAGGTGCCCGTACGGGTCGAGTTCGTAGAAGCGGACCTTGACGGGGTGACGGTGACACTCGGGCATCGGGAGGACGCTAGCCCTCGTCCCGGCGGGTCGGCGTGGCTACCCTCCCGACCCATGGGTGAAGGGACGTCTGTCGAACTGCATGTCGAGGCCTTCGGTCCGGTCGATGGCGAGCCGGTGCTGCTGCTGTCGGGCGCCGACGCTCAGTGCACCCGGTGGACCCCTGCGTTGGTGGACCCGCTCGTCGGAGCCGGCCACCGGGTGGTGCGCTTCGACAACCGCGACTGCGGACTTTCCACGAAGCTGCCATCTGATGTCGGCTACACGCTCGACGACCTGGCGGCCGACGCCTGCCGGGTGCTCGACGGCGAGGGCATCGACGCCGCCCACCTGGTCGGCCGCTCGATGGGTGGGATGGTCGCCCAGGTCATGGCCCTCGACCATCCCGACCGGGTGCGTTCGCTGACGCTGCTCTGTTCCACGCCAGGGCTCGGCGACGATCGCCTCCCGCCCCCGGAGGACCGGCTGATCGACGAGATGACCGAGCGCCTCTTCGCGGCACCGCCCAGCGACCACGTCGGGAAGGTGGCGTGGCTGGTCGCCCTCGATCAGCTCTTCATCGGGCGTCGCTACCCGTTCGACGAGGCGGCGGCGGTGCTCGTCGCCGATGCCGATGTCACCCGCTGCTGGTTCCCCGAGACCGGGCACGGCCCCGCCGTGAACTCTTCGCCGTCGCGTCTCGACCGTTTGGGAGACATCGGGGCCCGGACCCTCGTCGTACACGGCACCGCCGATCCGGTGTTCCCTGTCGAGCACGGCATCGCGCTCGCCGACGGCATCCCCGGCGCCGACCTCTGGCTGGTCGAGGGCCTCGGCCACGAGGTCCCGGACGCCTGTCTGCCCGAACTGCTGCCGAAGGTGCTGAAGCATCTGGCCGACCCGGCCGGTTAGCGGGTCCGCACACGCGAAACGGCGCCCTCCCCGGTAGGTGGGAAGGACGCCGCTCGTTTACAAGGTCCGGGTCGAGTCGTCTCGCGTCAGTCGTTCTCCGAGGCCCAGCAGGGCGTTGGTTGCGAGAACGTGAGGGGACCGGCTCGGTACCGGAACCTCGGGCTCACCCGCCAGGCGGGGCTCGACACCGTCTCTCGAACCGGATGGATCGCACGTTCAGCCTCCCGTCGCTCGTGGACATAAGACCGTGTCGATCAGCCCCCCACCTCATCGGCAGGGTGACTAATGTCACTGTCGCACCACAGCGCCGGTTTGTCAACCATGTTCGTCGACTCCCCTCCGGGACCGCGTCGACCGGTCACCGGGCACTCGGTGTCGGCGATCCGCCCCGGTCAGGTCAGCGGCGCCGGCGAGAAGCGCCCCGGGCAGGGTTCCAGGACTAGCGCTGCCCGGTGAGGGCCCGGTTCTTGACCTTGGCCTTCATGTAGTCGCGGTTCATCAGGGCGATGAAGTCGAGGCTGATCTCCTTGGGACACGCCTCGGTGCATTCGCCGTGGTTGGTGCACGATCCGAAGAAGTCCTCCATGGTCTCGACCATGGCCTCGGTGCGGCTCCAGCGTTCGGCCTGCCCCTGGGGCAGCAGGCCCAGGTGGCCGATCTTGGCGGAGGTGAACAGCTGGGCGGCCGAGTTGGGGCAGGCGGCGACGCAGGCACCGCAGCCGATGCAGGCGGCGGCGTCGAATGCCTGGTCGGCGGCGACCTTGGGGATCGGGGTGAGGTTGGCGTCGGAGGCGGCGCCGGTGTTGACCGAGATGTAGCCGCCGGCCTCGATGATGGCGTCGAGCGGCGAGCGGTCGATGGCGAGGTCGCGGATCACGGGGAACCCGGCGGCCCGGAAGGGCTCGATGACGATCTCGTCGCCGTCGCGGAACTCGCGCATGTGGAGCTGGCAGGTGGCGGTGGCCTTCTGGGGTCCGTGGGCGCGGCCGTTGATCATCACGCCGCAGGTGCCGCAGATGCCCTCGCGGCAGTCGCTCTCGAAGGCGATGGGCTCCTGGCCGGCGGCGTTGAGCTCTTCGTTGAGGAGGTCGAGCATCTCGAGGAACGAGGCGTCGGTGCTGATGGCCTGCTGGTAGGTCTCGAAGGCTCCGGGGGCATCGGCGCCGGCCTGGCGCCACACCTTGAGGGTGACGTTGATGGTCGTGCCGTGGGATCCGGACATGGCGGACGTTCCTCCCGGTCCTACTTGTAGGAGCGCTGCGACAGCGCCACCGTCTCGAAGGTCAGTTCCTCGCGGTGCCGGGTCTGGGGGGTGCCCTCGCCGTTCCACTCCCAGGCCGCCACGTGGGCGAAGTTCTCGTCGTCGCGTTGGGCCTCGCCCTCGGAGGTCTGGTGCTCTTTGCGGAAGTGGCCGCCGCAGGATTCCTCGCGTTCGAGGGCGTCCCTGGCCATGAGCTCGGCCAACTCGAAGAAGTCGGCGACCCGGCCGGCCTTCTCGAGCGACTGGTTGAGCGTGTCGGCGCTGCCGAGCACCCGCACGTCGCTGTGGAACTCCTCGCGCAGGCCGGAGATCTCGGTGACGGCTTTTTCGAGGCCGGCCCGGTCGCGGGCCATGCCGATGCGGTCCCAGACGATGCGTCCGAGCTGGCGGTGGAACTGGTCGACCGAACGGGTGCCGTTGATGGAGAGCCAGCGGTGGGTCTCGTCCTCGATGCCCGAGACGGCTGCGGTGAACACCGGGTCGTCGGTGGGGACGACGGCGTTGCCGAGTTGGCCGGCCAGGTCGTCGCCGATGGTGTACGGGAGGACGAAGTAGCCGTCGGCGAGTCCCTGCATGAGGGCGCTGGCGCCGAGTCGGTTGGCGCCGTGGTCGGAGAAGTTGGCCTCGCCGATCGAGTAGAGGCCCGGGACCGTGGTCATGAGGTGGTAGTCGACCCAGAGCCCGCCCATCGTGTAGTGGATGGCCGGGTAGATCCGCATCGGCTGTTCGTAGGGGTTCTCGCCGGTGATGCGGTGGTACATGTCGAAGAGGTTCCCGTACTTCTCCGAGATGGTGTCGAGGCCGTTGCGGGCGATGGCTGCGGCGAAGTCGAGGTAGACGCCGTTCTTGAGGGGCCCGATGCCGTGGCCCTCGTCGCAGACGGTCTTGGCGTTGCGGGAGGCCACGTCGCGGGGCACGAGGTTGCCGAAGGCCGGGTACTTGCGCTCCAGGTAGTAGTCGCGGTCGTCTTCGGGGATGTCGGCGGCAGATCGGGCGTCGTCGAACGCCGATGGCACCCAGATGCGCCCGTCGTTGCGCAGCGACTCG
>CAJXIS010000083.1 GCA_913054115.1 uncultured Acidimicrobiaceae bacterium
CCGGTGAGCAGCACGGCTCGGGCATCGCGCTCTGCCTGGAGCCGGGGGAACAGTGCGGTGAGTTCGTGGTGGAGGCGGTCGTCGACCTTGTTGAGGGGGTCGTCGGGCTTGTCGATCGTGACGACGAGGACATCGCCGTCCCGCTCGAAGCGCAGGTTCTCGACGGCCGCGTCGGTGGAGTCGGGGGTGCTCATGGGTGTCGAGTTCACAGCAGCGTCACGTCCGTGTCCAGCCCCATGGCGAGGCGGCCGGTGAGTTCGTGGATGCGTGGGGCGACCATGGCGTGGGTTGCGGCCACCTGTCCGTCGCGCACGGCACGTTGCAGCGGCTCGCGGAGGTAGACGGCCTCGCCGCCGGCCTCGCGGCCGAGCATGAGGAGGGCGTCGGTGCACCGCTGGGCGGCGTCGCAGGCGGCGAGTCGCAGGCTGCGACGGTGCTCGACGGTCAGGGGGTCGCCGCCGGATGCGGTCTCCCATGCGCTGCCGAGCACGTCGTGGAGGAACGCCCGGGTCGAGCGGGCGGTGGCCTCGGCACTCGACACGGCGGTCTGGCCGGAGGCCCGTTCGGCCAACGTGCGGCCGGAGCCCATGGGCTTCTTGCCGACGGCCAGTTCGCCGAACCTGGTGACGGCGCCTTCGAGGAGGCCGATGGCCACGGCGGCGATGCCGCAGGCCAGCATCCCGTAGAAGGGGAAGCGCCAGAGGGGGCCGTCGAGGCGGGGTTCGGCGGTCGTGAGCTGCGCCCAACGACCTTCGGGGACGAAGGCCTCGGTGACGGTGTAGTCGCCCGACCCGGAGCCGGCGAGCCCGGTGACGTGCCACGTGTCGAGGAACCCGACGTCGTCGGGGTGGAAGAACGTGAACGGGGCGAAGAGGCCGTCGTCGCGTCGGAGGGGCCGGCCGTCGTCGTCGACGATCCGGGTGCCGCCGCCGATCCAGGTGCAGTGGCGGGTGCCGGACCCCCAGGCCCAGGTGCCGGTGACGGACAGGCCGCCGTCGACGATGCGGGCGGTGCCCACCGGGGCGGCGAACCCGCCGGTGCAGGAATCCGTGGTGCCGTAGATCGTGCGGGCGTGTTCGTCGTCGAGGAAGCCGGCGATGAGCGACGACGTGCCGGCGATCATGACGCACCAGCCGGCGGCCCCGTCGTGGCGGGAGACCTCGGCGATGGTGTCGATGCCCGTGAGGACGTCGGCCTCCGGGCCGCCCAACGAGGCGGGGACGAAGAGCCGGAAGAGGCCGGCGTCGCGCAGGTCGGCGACGACGTCGTCGGGGAGGGTGCGGGCGGCCTCGATGGCCTCGGAGCGCTCGGCCAGCGAAGGGCCGAGCGAGCGGGCGGCGGCCAACAGGTCGGTCATGGGGAACAAAACTAGAGGATGATTACAGAAACTGCAAGACAGACTGGAATGAGGCTAAAGTTTCATCATGCAGGGACCGAGCCGTGCCGAACGCACCCGCGAGGCGCTCATCGACGCAACCGTGGTGGCGCTGCGGGAGGACGGCAGCTTCACGACCGAACAGGTGGCCGCCACGGCGGGCGTCTCGGTGGCCACCGTCTACAACCGTGTCCCCGAGGGGCGCGACGGCCTCCTGGCCGGTGCCCTCGACCGGGCGCTGGACCGACTGGTGGCGGTCACGGCCGGGACCCTCGACGTCGAGCACCTGCTGGACGAGGGCCTCGGGTGCGTCGTGGGAGCGCTCGTCGACGGCCTGGTCGAGGTGTTCGACGAGGAGGCGCTGGTGCTGCGATCGGCCCTCGCCCGCCTTCCCGAGAGCCGGCTCCTGCGGGGCTCCTATCGACACCGGGAAGCCGAGGCCCGCCAGTTGAACCGGCGGTTCGTCGAGCTCGGACAGGCAGCCGGCCGCATCGGCGACGGTGACCCCGACGAGCTGGCCGACGCCCTCGTGGTCCTGTGCCAGGGGCTCAACAACCCGGTGCTCCTCGGCCGCCACGACCGGTCGGCCCTGACCGGCCATGTCGTGACGGCGATCGTGGCCGTGCTCGCCCCGGAGGGCTGAGGGACCATCTCCGTGGACTGCATGCAGATTGCATGCAATTACATCCATGCAGTAGCCTGCGGGCATGGCCAAGACGATCCAGGTCCGCGACGTCGACGACGACACCCACCGCGTGCTGACCGCACGAGCCGAGGCCGCCGGCCTCTCACTGTCGCAGTACCTGCGCAGGGAGTTCCGGTGGATGGTCGGGCAGCCGACCGTCGCCGAGGTACTCGACCGCGCCGAACGCCGCCCGATCGCCGTCGATGCCGAGGTCGTCGTCGCGGCGGTGCGGTCGGGTCGAGAGCGACTGTGATCGTCATTGACACGTCGGCAGCGGTGAACCTGCTCCTCGATCCCGGCGCCTACCGGGGCACCCCACTTCGGACCGAGCAGGGCATGCATGCCCCCCACCTGCTCGATGTCGAGTTCCTGCACGCCATGTCACGGCTGGAGCGTCTCGGTGAGCTCACCGACAGACAGGCTGCAGCGGTCCTGACCGACTTCGGCGACCTGCGAATCGAGCGCTATCCGCACACCCTGCTCCGTGACCGGGTCTGGGAGCTGCGCCACAACCTCAGTGCCTACGACGCAGCGTTCATCGCACTGGCCGAGGACCTCGGCCTCCCCCTCGTGACCGCCGACGCGTCGCTCGGCAGGTCACCCGGGCACAACGCCGAGGTCATCGTCGTCGAGGCGGCATCGTGATCCTGCGGTACTGGCGGGGCGACATCACGACCCTGGTCGTCGACGCCATCGTCAACGCCGCCAACGAGGCTCTGCTCGGCGGGGGCGGCGTCGACGGCGCCATCCATGGTGCCGCCGGTCCAGGGTTGCTCGACGAATGCCGGGGCCTCGGCGGCTGCGCCACCGGCGAGGCGAAGCCGACCGGCGGCCACGACCTGCCGGCCCGTTGGGTCATCCACGCGGTCGGCCCCGAGTGGAAGGGCGGCGCCCACGGCGAGGCCGACCAACTGGCCTCCTGCTACCGGCGCTCCCTCGAGGTGGCGGCCGACCTCGGGGCCTGCAGCGTGGCGTTCCCTGCCATCTCCACCGGCGTCTACGGTTACCCGAAGGAGGCAGCGGCCCGGATCGCCGTCGACACGGTCCGGGCGTTCGGTGACCACCACCCGGATGCCATCGACGAGGTGGTCCTGGTGGCGTTCTTCGCGGTCGACCACGCCCGCTACGAGGACCTGTTGGCAGCGGACTGAGTCGGTCCGGTGGCCCGACCCCGGATCTTGTGCCATCATCGCGACCCCGGTGGAACGGGTGCACGCGGCGACGGCGCCGCGACGTCCCATCGGAAAGACCCAAGGGGGAAGCCGATGGAGGTCTCCGTCACCGTCAATGGGACGGTCCGTTCCGCCGACGTCGAGCCACGGACGCTGCTCGTGCACTACCTGCGCGACGTCCTCGGGCTGACCGGCACCAACATCGGATGCGACACCAGCTCGTGCGGTGCCTGCACCGTGCTCGTCGACGGCCGCTCGGCCAAGTCGTGCACGCTGCTCGCCGCACAGGTCGACGGCGCCGACGTCACGACCATCGAGGGCCTCGCCGGCCCCGACGGCCTCCACCCGATGCAGCAGGCATTCCACGAGTGCCATGCCCTGCAGTGCGGCTACTGCACGCCAGGCATGGTCATGGCCGCCGTGTCGCTGCTCGACGAGTACGACGACATCGACGCCGACGGCGTGCGGGTGGGCCTCGAGGGCAACCTCTGCCGCTGCACCGGCTACCAGAACATCGTCGCGGCCGTCCTGGCCGCCGGCGAGTGAGGGGAACACAGACATGACCGTGACCGAGACCCCGTTCACCGGCGGCATCGTCGGCAAGCCCCGCCTCCGCCGTGAGGATCCGGCCCTGCTGACCGGCGAGGCCAAGTTCATCGACGACCTGCAGATTCCGGGCGCCCTCTGGCTGGCCTGCGTCCGCAGCCCCTACGCCCACGCCCGCATCACCGGCATCGACACCTCGGCGGCACTCGCCATCGCCGGCGTGGTCGCCGTCTACACCGGCGAAGACCTGGCCGACGCCTGGGCGGCCCCGCTGCCCTGTGCCTGGCCCGTCACCGACGACATGAAGAACCCCGCCCACTACCCGATCGCCCAGGGCAAGGCCAACTACGCCGGGGACATCGTCGCCGTCGTGGTCGCCGAATCCCGGTATGCGGCGGCGGACGGCATCGAGGGCGTGGTCGTCGACTACGAGCCGCTCGAAGCCGTCGTCACGATCGAGGACGCCGAGACCGACCGCCTCGTGATCCACGACGACTGTGGGACCAACGTGTCCTATGTCTGGGAGCTGACCCCCGAGCCGGACGCCGTGACGGCGGCATTCGCCGCCGCCGAACACCACATCACCGAGACGTTCGTGCACCAGCGCCTCATCCCGACAGCCATGGAGCCACGCGGCGTGGCTGCAGTACCGGCGCCGCACAACGGCGACATGACCCTCTACTCGTCTACGCAGATCCCGCACGTCCTCAGGGTGATGGCGGCGCTCACGGTGGGCATTCCCGAACAGAAGTTGCGGGTCATCGCACCATCCGTCGGGGGCGGCTTCGGCTGCAAGCTCAACGTCTATGCAGAGGAGATCCTCTGCATAGTCCTCGCCCAGCGCCATGGCGTGCCCGTGCGCTGGACCGAGGGACGCACCGAGGCCGCCGGGTCGACCGTCCATGGCCGCGCCCAGCGACAGACCATCGAGCTGGCCGCCGACGCCGACGGGAAGCTCACCGCCGTGCGGGCCACCCTGCTCGCCGACATGGGCGCCTACCTGCAGTTGGTCGCGCCCGGCGTGCCGCTGCTGGGGGCTTTCCTGTACCACGGGCTCTACGACGTGCCCGTCTACTCGTTCACCTGCAAGAGCGTGTTCACGAACCTCACGCCGACCGACGCCTACCGTGGCGCCGGCCGTCCCGAGGCGACGTATGCCATCGAGCGCGCGATGGACGCACTGGCCGTGGCCGTGGGCGTCGGCCAGGACGAGATCCGGTCCCGCAACTTCATCCCGACCGAGAAGTTCCCCTACGACTCGCCGGCCGGCCTGATCTTCGATTCTGGCAACTACCAGCCCACGCTCGACCGGGCCAAGGAGCTGATCGACTGGGACGGCCGTCGTGCCGAACAGGCCGAACGGCGGGCCGCCGGGTCGACCACCCACCTGGGCCTCGGCATCTCGTCGTACGTCGAGATGTGCGGCCTGGCCCCGAGCCGGACCCTGGCGGCGCTGAACTACGGCGCCGGCGGCTGGGAGTCGGCGACCGTGCGGATCCTGCCCACCTGCAAGGTCCAGGTCGTCACCGGCGCCACGCCGCACGGCCAGGGCCACGAGACCTGCTGGTCGATGATCGTGGCCGACCAGCTCGGCATCGACCCCGACGACGTCGAGGTGCTCCACTCCGACACGTCCATCTCACCGCTCGGCATGGACACCTACGGATCCCGGTCGCTGGCCGTGGGCGGCACCGCCATCTGGATGGCGACCGAACAGGTCATCGACAAGGCCAGGGCCATCGCCGCCCACATGCTGGAGGCCAACGCCGACGACCTCGAGTTCGCCGGCGGCACGTTCAGTGTCAGGGGCAGCCCCGACAAGGAGGTCCCGCTGGCCGGTGTCGCGTTCGGCGCCTTCACGGCCCACGACCTGCCCGACGGGATGGAGCCCAACCTGCAGGCCCAGGTCACGTTCGACCCGTCCAACTTCGTCTTCCCGTTCGGCACGCACATCGCGGTGGTCGAGGTGGACGAGGCCACGGGCGCCGTCGAGCTGCTCGACTACGCAGCGGTCGACGACTGCGGCAACCAGATCAACCCGCTCATCGTCGAGGGCCAGCTGCACGGAGGCATCGTGCAGGGCATCGCCCAGGCCCTCTGGGAGGACGCCGCCTACGACGCCGACGGGCAGTGCAGGGCCGCCAACCTGGCCGACTACCTGGTTCCGTCGGCCGCAGAGTGCATCGACATGAAGCTGGACCACACGGTCACGCCGTCGCCCTCCAACCCGATGGGGGTGAAGGGCATCGGCGAGGCGGGCACCATCGCCTCGACGCCGGCGGTCATGAACGCCGTCGTCGACGCCCTGCGCCCGATGGGCATCACCGACATCACGATGCCGGCCTCGCCCATGACCGTCCGACGAGCCATCGAGGCGGCACAGGGGGGATCGGCATGATCCCCGCAGCGGTCGACTACGTCCTGGCCGATTCCGCCGAGGCGGCGATCGCCGCTCTCACCGAGGCCGGCGACGAGGCCAAGCTGCTGGCCGGCGGCCAGTCGCTGGTGCCCCTCATGCGGTTGCGCCTCGCCACGCCTTCGGTGCTGATCGACATCGGCCGGCTCGACGACCTGTCGGGAATCAGCATCGATGGCGACACCGTGAGCATCGGCGCCCTGACCACCCACAGCGCGCTCGAGCACTCTGCCGATCTGGCGGCCGCCTGTCCGCTGCTGGCCCACGTGGCCGCACAGGTCGGCGATCCGGCCGTGCGGCACCGGGGCACCCTGGGCGGCTCGCTGGCCCACGCCGATCCGGCATCCGACCTGCCGGCAGCCGTGCTCGCCCTGGGGGGCACCCTCGTGGCGTCCGGCCCGGGCGGCAGCCGCGAGATCGCGGCCACCGACTTCTTCACCGGCTTCCTCGAGTCGGCGCTCGGCCCCGACGAACTCCTCACCGAGGTGCGCGTGCCGGTCTCGACCGGTGGCTGGTGCTACCAGAAGTTCAACCGACGGGCCCAGGACTGGGCCATCGTCGGCGTGGTGGTCGCCGAGGCAGGTGCCGGGGTGGCGCTCGTGAACATGGGCTCCACGCCGCTGCGGGCCTCGGGTGTCGAGGCCGCCGTGGCCGGTGGAGCCTCGGCTGGCGACGCTGCCGCCGTTGCCGCCGACGGCACCGAGCCGCCGACCGACAACAACGCCGACGGCGACTACCGGGCCCACCTGGCCCGGGTGCTCACAGAAAGGGCCCTCACCGCCGCCGGCGCCTGAGGTTCCGGTACGGCGCTTCTCGGGGCCCGGGCTCAGGGGCCGCCTGGCAACGACTCGCACGGTTCGCCGTCGTCGTCATTGTCGAGGAGCGCCACATCCCCGTAGTCGGGGAAGTAGGTGTCGAACCAGGCCTTCGCCTCTGCGTAGGTGGTGAAGTCCGAGCAGTTCATCGAGTTCCCGGGATCGGCTGGGGTGTCGCCGGCTCCGGTGGTCGTCGTCTGTCCGACGGTGGTCGATGGCGGAGGGGTCGTGGTGGAGGTGGGTGCCGGCGGGGTCGTGCCGAGGGTGACTGACGCGTCGCACCCCGCCAGCAGCCCGGAGAGGGCATCGTGTTCCGCAGGGGTGACGGTGAGGCTCCAGCTGATCTTGATCCGGGTCCAGGTCGTCGCGTACTCGCAGTGGAAACCGATGCTTTCGGGCGTCCACTCCTCGGGGCCCCTTGCGCCCTTCGAGCGGTTGGCCGATGACGAGACGGCGATGAGGTGGCCGGGATCGCCGAGGTCGTTGGCGTAGGCCCGCTTCGTGTCCCGGTCCCAGGCCCAGCCGCCCGAGCGGTGGGCGTTGGCCAGCGGGACGAAGTGGTCGATGTCGAGGTCGCCGGGATCGTCGAACCAGGTGTCGGTGAAGGCCCCGTACCAACGCCCGATGTCGACCCGGCAGCCGCCGTCCTCGAGGATCACCGGGCTGACCGACTCCTCGACCAGGACCTCCTGGCGCGTGTCCTGGCAGTCACCGTCGGCGTCGGACCAGCCGGACCCCCAGTCGCCCCGGTCGTAGTCGAGCGGCGGTTCCACGTCGGCCACGATGAGCGCTGCCAAGAGGTCCGTCGCGGCGGCGGTCGTGGTCGTGGCGGTGGGCGTGGTCGTGGTGGTGGGCGCCGTAGTGGTGGCGGCGAGCGCCGTAGTGGTGGCGGCGAGCGTGGTCGTGGTGGAGGTGAGCGTGGTCGTGGTGGAGGAGGGTGTCGTGGCGGCACTGCCACAGGCAGCGACCACGAGGAGCGGCGCCAGGGACCACCGGGGGAAGCGGGTCACGCTTTCATCATCGCGGATTTGAGGGATACGGCACAGGGCAATGGACGTGGAGGGATGAATCCCATGACTCCGGCCGATCAGGGACTTCAGCACGCTGCGGTGCAGGGTGCTGAAGTCCCATCGGTGCGTTCCAACCTGAAGACGGGTGGGTCGGACGTCGGCGAGGGACGGGTGCACGTGGTGGCTCTTTGTGGGGTGGCGGCTGAAGACCACAGAATTCGTTGACAGCGACGTATTCGAAGACGCAATCCGTTGTTGTCTTGCGTTGTAGCAACTAATTCATTATTCTACGACCACATTGACGACACGAGGACGAGACGA
>CAJXIS010000084.1 GCA_913054115.1 uncultured Acidimicrobiaceae bacterium
GGGAACGGCGACCCGGCCAGGTGCCGGAGACCGACATCGCCGAATGCCCCGGGGTTGTCGAGGATGGCGGCGATGGGGAACATCCGCTCGTCGTCCATGAGGATCTCGACGGCCTCCGGAGGTGCGTAGGGGTTGTCGGCGACCGCGAGGCGGACCCGCACGATCCGGTCGCGTGCGAGCCGAACCAGCACCTCGACAGGGGCGGACCAGTTGCCGGCCACGGCCTCGCGGAAGTCGTGGTCCCGGACACGGCCGAGTTGCTCGAGGACATCGGGCGACGTGCGTCCGTTGCCGGCCACCGCGAGGCGCACGGGCCGGGTCCGGTCTTCGGCGAGGACCTCGAGGGCGGTGCGGGGCGCTGATTCGTTGAACGCCACGGCGAGGCGAACCGTCCGGTGGCGGTCGCCGGCCAGTGTGCGAAGTTGGACACTGCTGTCCGACCGTTCGGCGGCGATCACCCGGGCCAGGGGTTCGGGGTGTTCGGCCAGCGTCCGCAGGATGCTCGAACGTTCGCCGGTCTCGCCCCGGCCCCGAAGGGGCCCGGACAGCCGATCCCGGTAGCGCTGTGCATCCTCGGTGGTGAACGGCGGCCGCTCGGGCACAGGGGTGGTGGGGGTGGAATCGTCAGGCATGGTGCCCTCCTCATCGGTCCTGGCGGGGCCACCGTGACTGCTGTTGCCAGCAGGCCGGTTGGCGGATCGTCAACGGGCCAGGCCCCTCGGATCCTCTGGATGAGTTGTGAATCAACGGGAAAGCCCGTCATGAACACCGTACGCCACCGCTGTGACAGGCGGGGGTCGGCTATCAGTTCCCGGCGTGCTCCCGGATGGCGGTGACGGTGCGGGCCAGCTCGTCGGCTGCAGGACCCGGACGAAGCTCGAGGAACACCTCGACCAGCGAGCCGTACCACCAGAGCTGGTCGTCGCACCCGACGCTGAAGCGGTCCCAGGCCGACGCTCCCTGGGTGCGCAGGTCCTCGAGGATGCACCGGGAGTTGTGGCGTTTGTCGGCGAGTGCCACGCACAGCACGGCGTCGTCGACATCGGGTGCGCGCAGGTGCGCCAGGTAGGCCTCTTTGCGCTGGCGCCATGGAGGCTTCGGCTCGCCGAAGGCATCGCTGCAGCTCTCCACGATCCCGGCCACCTCGGCGCCGAAGTCGGTCGCCACGGTCTCGACGGTGGCCTCCGTGTCCTCGACGGTGTCGTGCAGCAGGGCCGCCACGGCGATGGCCTCGGTGCGGCCGTGGAGCGCCGGGTCGGTGGCGGCGTCCTCGACGGCGTAGCCGGCCACCACCAGCAGGTGGCTCAGATAGGGGATCGGGGTCGACTTGCGGAGCTGGCCACCGTGGGCGACCCGGGCGAACTCGAGCGCCTCCGACAGGCGCCGTCCCAATGTGGGTCCAAAAGTGGCTGAATCAGTCACGCATACCTCCACCACGAGCGTAGGCGCGACCTGTGACCTGTTGCCCCGGCGCACTAGGTTCCTGCCGCGTGGACGACGAACCGGTTGCCGGGGCCGTCGAGACCATCACGCCCGGCGAACTCGACGAGCTGCTGACCGACGGCACGCCGACCCGAATCGTGGTGCTGCGCCAGCCGGGCTCCGGGTTCGCCGTCGCCTCCGTCACGTTGGCGGTCTGCGGCATCGGCTTCGGCCTCGTCCCGATCCTGTTCCCCGTGGCGGCGGTCTTCGGCGTTCTGGCGATCGTGTACGGCACCCTCGGCCGCAGCAAGGGCCGCGACGGCCGGAGGCTCGCCACATCGGGCCTCGTGCTCGGGGTGCTGTCGCTGGTGGTCGCCGTGGTCGGCGGGGTGCTCGTCCTCCGGGCCGTCGACTGGGCACGTGCCGAGATCGACGACCTCGACGCCGAGATCGACAAGCTCAAGGAAGAGATCGAGGCCGAGGTCGAGGAGAAGGCCTCGGAGATCGAGGCCGACATCCGTGCCGAGATCGAGGCCATCGTCGACGACATCGTCGCCGACGTCGAGGCCAGCGTCGAGGGACAGGTCGGCGGCGTGGCCGACGAGGTCAAGGTCGAGGTCGAGGCCCAGGTCAACACCATCACCGCTGAGGTCGAGGCCCAGCTGGGGTCCGTCACGGACGAGCTCAAGGCCGAGATCCAGCTCCGCTTCGACGAACTCCGGGTCGAGATCGACGACGTCAAGCGGCTCATAGAAGCCCTGCGCTGACCTGCCCGGTTGGGTCCGGCCCGACCTACCGGCGCGACAATGCACGGCATGGACGACGCACCACGCCGCACGGGGTTCCACCACGTGGCCTACGCGTGTCGCGACGCCGAGGCCACGCGGCACTTCTACGAGGACCTGCTCGGCATGCCGCTGGTCCACACCGAGGTCAAGGGTGGCGACGGGGCCGACGGCGGCTTCTTCCGACACCTCTTCTTCGACACCGGCGACGGCACCTGCATCGCCTTCTTCGAGGTGCAGGGCATGGGCGAGCGGGACGACTACTCGACCGAGGTCTCGACCGGCAACGGCCTGCCCGTCTGGGTCAACCACGTCGCCTTCGCCGCCGACGAGGAACGTGCCCGTCAGGCCGAGGAGCGCCTGGCCGCCGACGACATCGTGCCGCTCATGGAGATCGACCACGGCTGGTGCGTGTCGCTCTACTACCTCGATCCGAACGGGATCATGGTCGAGTTCTGCCGCGACACGGGCGGCTTCGGCGACGATCCGGAGGCGGCCGCCGACCGTCTCAGTGGCACCGAGGACACCGACGAGTCCACCTTCCTGCGCCCCCTCGACCTCGCCGGCCTGCGGGGGTTCAGCCCGCTGCCGGCCCCACGGTCCGCCCCAGAGCCGGCCCAACTGGACGCCTGACATGCCCCGCCTGCGCCAGGTCCGCCGCTCCGACCTCCACCCGGGGGCCGAGCCGATCTTCCAGTTCATCTTCGGCGACCGCGACCCGGTCGACGAGCCGGGCACCGACACGGGGTCCCCTGGCGACTGGTGGTCCGTGTTCGCCCTCGTCCCCGACATCTTCGACCACGCCTGTTCCGGCATCGGCCTCTACCGGTCCGACCGGCGCCACATCGACCCCATGCTGCGGGAGCTGGGCCAGACGAGGGCCGGCTGGAACATCGGCAGCCGCTTCGTCTACTCGCAGCACTGCAAGTCGTGTCGCACCGTCGGCCTGTCCGAGGACAAGATCAGCGCCATCTCCCACTGGGAAGACGCCGACTGCTTCGACGCCCCGCAGCGGGCCGTCCTCGCCTACACCGACGGCATCACCCGGGACAACGGCAACGTGTCCGACGAGGTGTTCGACGAACTCCGGACCCACCTGTCCGACGAGGAGATCCTCGAGTTCACCTACATCGTGTGCACCTATGCAATGCACGGCGTGATGAGCCGGGCCCTGAAGCTCGAGTTCGACGCCGACGACGGCCCCGTCGAGGAGATCCCCGGCCCCCACGAGAGCCTCTCGGTCGAGCACACCCGGACCGCCCTGCGCCTCATCAGGGGCGGCAGGGACGACACGGTCCGAATCTGAAGCCGGGGCCTGAGGCGCGGCTCCCGGCCGCGGCCGAGTCAGCCGTTGACCGAGAACGAGCTGTTCGGGTTGATCTCGCGGTTGCGCCGGTAGAAGCCCATGTTCATCTCGAGGCCCGTGTACACGCCGGTGACGACGAGCGGGTCGGCGTCGTGGTCGTGGCCGTGCTCGACGGCGTCGATGAGCTCGGCCATGCAGTAGCCGGCCACCGGGGCGTTCTTGAACTGGTTGCCGCTCGAGCCGATGGCCACGTAGAAGCCGTCGAGGTCGGTGCGGTCGTAGATCGGGATCCAGTCGTCCGACACGTCGTAGAGGTCGACGATGCCCTTCTTCTCGTTGGGGATGCCGAGGGCCGGCATGCGGCGGGCCAGGCGCAGCACCTGGGCGTTCCACTGCTCGTCGGAGACGACGTTGTCGTAGTCGTCGGGGTCGTCGACCCAGACCTGTGCATCGCAGGAGGGGTCCTCGGAGCCGATCAGGATGTTGTTGCCGGTCTCGGGGCGCACATAGATCGCCAGGTCGGAATCCGAGGTGTGCATGCCGTCGGCCTCGAAGTCGACGCCGGCCGGCGCCGGGACGTGGTGCACCTCGTGGCGCAGCGCCTTCGTCTTGATGTTCATCGAGTCGTAGACGCCAGCCATCCTGTTGATGACGAACGAGTGCGGGCCGGCCACGTTGACCACGACCGGGGCGTCGATCTCGGTGCCGTCGGACAGCGTGACGCCGGCGACCCGGCCGTCTGCCCTTCGGATGTCGGCCACCGCCACGTTGAAGCGGAACTCGCCGCCCTTGGCCTCGGCGGCGCGCTGCAGGTTGTGCGTGGCGAGCTGCGGGTCGCTCACGTAACCGGAGTCGGGTGTGTAGAGGGCGCCGATGAGCTCGCCCTCGGGCTCGGCCCAGAAGCGGTCGTCCTCGGGGCGGCAGGGGTCGCCGTGGGTGCCGTGCTCGAAGAACGGGACCCGCTCGGCCAGGGTTTCGTTGTCCCAGATCTCGTAGGGGACGTCGACCTGGTCGAACAGCGGCAGGACCTTCTCGTGGTGGCCGCCCTCGAGCATGAACAGCACGGTGCCGCACTGCATGTACAGGGCGTGGCCGCGCTCGTCCTCGGCGTCGAGGTAGCCGGCCCAGTCCTTCCAGTACGAGAAGCCCTCGTAGGCCATGGCGACGCCGTCGTAGGTGGAGTAGTGGGCGCGCACGATGGCGCACGAGTTGCTGGTGGAGCCGTAGCCCGAGGCGGGCAGCTTGTCGAGGTTGAGGGTGGAGTAGCCCTTCTTCGACAGTTCGAAGGCGACGGCGGCGCCGATCACCCCGGCGCCGACGATGATGGCGTCGTACCGGTCTCGTTCGCTGGATTCGGGGGGCGCGGATTCAGGGTTCATGGCGTCGTTGCTCATGGGGAAACCTCAGGGCTTTCGAGTTCTTCGTGGCGGGCCACGGTGGGAGGACTGGCGGGTTCCAGAACCGGCGTCCGGCGGGCCTGCGCCACGCATCCGTTCGCCGGCGGGATCGTACAGGCACTCGGTGATGAGTCGCGCCGGCCGCATGTGGCCGAGGATCTCGACCTCGAAGCCGTCGGCGGCGGCCGGATCGTCGGCCAGGCGGGTCGGTACGTAGGCGAGTGCGACGCTGGCCTGCGAGTAGTGCGCGTAGCCGCCCGAGGTGACGAATCCGACGCATTCGCCGCCGTGGAACACGGGCTCGTCGTGGATGGCGTCGGCGACGGAGTTGTCGTTTCCCCCTGACTCACCCGGGTCGCCGACGTCGCCGACGTCGATCACGAGGGTCACCAGCCGACGTTGCGGCCCGGCCTCGAGCTCGGCCCTGGCGGCCTCCTTCCCGATGAAGTCGGCGGCCTTGTCGACCTTCACGAAGGGGCCCATGCCGGCCTCGGCCGGGGTGAATTCGGGTCGGAACTCGAGGTTCCACACGCCGAAGCCCTTCTCGAAGCGCATCGACAGGAAGGCCCGCCCGCCGAACGGGCGCAGGTCGAGGCCGTCGGCGGCGGCGACGATCGCCACACGCAGCGCCTCATGGTGCTCCTCGGCGCAGTAGACCTCGTAGCCGAGCTCGCCGGTGAACGAGATCCGTGCGGTGATGGTGGGGACGCCGCCGACCTCCATCTCGCGTAGGTCGCGGAACCGGAGCCCGTGGTTCGAGACGTCGGCATCGGTCAGCCGGCCCAGGAGCTCGCGTGAGTCGGGTCCGGCGATCGACCAGCCCATGAGGTCGTTGCTGCGGTCGGTGACACGGACCTGCCCGTCGCCCAGCCCCAGGTCGACGAGCCGCTGCTGGAACAGCCGCATCGTGATCGCCGGCATCGCCCCCGAGCCGAACAGCACGAACCGCTCGTCGTCGAGGCGCCCGACCGTGAGGTCGGCGGCCAGGCGGCCGGCCGGCGTCAGGATCGGGCTCAGCGTCAGGCGACCCCGCTTCGGCAGGTGGTTGGCCAGGATGCCGTCGAGGAACGCCTTGGCGCCGGGGCCGGCCACCTCGTACTTGGCGAAGTTGGCGATCTCGAGCAGGCCGACTCCCTCGCGTACGGCACGGCACTCCTCGGCGACGTGAGGGAACGCGTTCGAGCGGCGGAAGGTCGGCGTCTCGGCCTGCTCCTCGCCCTCGGGGGCGAACCAGAGGGCGTGCTCGAGGCCGAACGAGGCGCCCCACACGGCGCCCTGGGCGTCGAGGGCTTCGTAGGAGGGGGTGGTCCGCCACTTTCGGGCAGCGGGGAGCTCCTCGTTGGGGTACGTGATCTTGAAGCGGCGGCGGTAGTTCTCCTGCGACTTCAGGTACGTGTAGTCCTTCGTGGCGAAGTCGCCGAAGCGGGCCACGTCCATGGCGTAGACGTCCATCTCGGGCTCGCCGTCGATGATCCACTGGGCCAGGCACAGGCCAACGCCGCCGGCCTGGCAGAAGCCGGCCATCACGGCGACGGCCACCCAGTAGTTGGGGAGGCCCGGCACCGGTCCGATGAGCGGGTTGCCGTCGGGGGCGAACGTGAACGGGCCGTTGACGACCCGGGCGATGCCGGCCTCGTTGAGTACCGGCATGCGCTGCTGGGCGACTTCGAGGCGGTCGACGAAGCGGTCGAGGTCGGGGGTCAGCAGGCGCATGCCGAAGTCGAGCGGCGTGGTGTCGACCGACCAAGGCCTACCGGCCTCCTCGTAGGTGCCGAGCAGCAGCGAGTTGCCCTCCTGGCGGGTGTAGAGGTTGCCCTCGTAGTCGATCGTCACGGCCATCTCGGCGCCGAAGTCGATGATCTCGGACAGCTCCTCGGTGATCACGTACTGGTGTTCCATGGGGAGCAGCGGCAGCTCGATGCCGACCATGCGGCCCAGCTCGCGGGCCCACAGTCCGGCAGCGTTGACGACCACCTCGGCGGTGATGATGCCGTGCTCGGTGTGGATGTCCCAGGCGCCGTCGGACCGCTGCGTCAGGTCGCGGACCGGGTTGTTGCGGGAGACCTCGGCGCCGAGTTTGATGGCCGACTGGGCGTAGGCGTTGGTGACGCCCGAGGGGTCGATGTGGCCGTCTGCTGGCTCGAACAGGGCGCCCAGGTATTCGTCGGTGTTGATGAGCGGGTGGAGCCGGCTGACCTCGTCCATGGAGATGAAGTCGGCGTCCATGCCCATGTAGCGCGCCTTGGCCCGTTCGAGCCTGAGGTAGTCGAGGCGCTCGGGCGTGGAGGCCAGGTAGATGCCGCCCGGTCGGTGGAAGCCGCACGAGACGCCCGACAGTGCCTCGATCTCGGCGTAGAGGTCGAGCGTGTACGCCTGGAGGCGGGCGATGTTGGGGTCGGAGTTGACGGTGTGGATGACCCCGGCGGCGTGCCAGGTGGACCCGGCGGTCAGCTCGGAGCGCTCGATGAGCAACGAGTTGGACATGCCCATCCTGGCGAGGTGGTACAGGATGCTCACGCCGGTGACCCCACCGCCGATGACCGCTGCATCGACCCGTGTCTTCATGGTTGTCGCGTCTCCCGATCTCCTGTCCCGTGGCCTGTCCTAGTACCAGGCGTCGGGGACGGCGTCCTTCTTCTTGGCGACGAACTCGTCGAGCGCCTCGTCGACCCCCGCTGGCAGGGGCGGCTGCTCGTAGTTCGCGAGGCGGGACTTCCAGTCGGCGTTGGCCCGTTGGCGGGCGTCGAGCTCGCCCTCCTCGCGCCACTGCTCCCACGACATCGAGTCGCCGAACGGTGATTCGTAGTAGGCGGTCTCGTAGTTGGCGAGCGTGTGGGCTGAGCCGAGGAAGTGGCTGCCGGGTCCGACCTCGTGGAAGCCGTCCATGGCGAAGGCGTTGTCATCGAGGGGCATGCCCCGCAGCATCACGTGGAGCATGCCGAGGCGGTCGTTGTCGAGCACGAGTTTCTCGTAGTCCATGACCAGGCCGCCCTCCAGCCAGCCGGCGGCGTGGAGCACGAAGTTGGCGCCCGACATCATGGCGGTGAGCATCGAGTTGGCGCTCTCCTGGGCCGCCTGGGCGTCGGGCAGCTTGGCCGACGTGTACGCGCCGCCGCACCGGACAGGGACCCCGAGGCGCCGGGCCAGCTGGCCGACGGCGAAGTAGGCGAGGCCCGCCTCGGGGGTGCCGAACGTGGGCGCACCGGAGCGCAACGACATGGTGGTGAGGAAGTTGCCGTAGATCGCCGGTGCGCCGGGCCGGACCAGCTGGGTGAGGGCGACCCCGACCATGGCCTCGGCGTGGGCCTGGGCGACCGCTCCGGCCGGGGTGACGGGCCCCATGGCGCCGCCGAGGATGAACGGACAGATCACCATGCCTTGGTTGGCGGCGGCGTAGTGGCGGACC
>CAJXIS010000085.1 GCA_913054115.1 uncultured Acidimicrobiaceae bacterium
TGCGTTCCAAGTCGGCGCGGGTGACGGGGTGGAGCGGCGCCTCGCCGGCCACGTACCGCTCGACCTCGGTCACGGCCAGCTCGCCCATCCGTCCGACCTCGTTGCCGAGCGATCCGGCGATGTGCGGTGTGAGCACCACGTTCGGCAGGTCGTAGAGCGGGGACCCGGTCGGCAGCGGCTCGGGATCCGGGGTGTCGACGAAGGCGCTGAGGCGCCCCGAGACGAGCTCGGCCTCGAGGGCGGCCGTATCGACCAGGCTGCCCCTGGCGGTGTTGAGCAGCCAGGCGCCGTCGCGCATCCGGGCCAGCGCAGCCGCATCGAGCAGGTGGTGGGTCGATGGCAGGGCGGGGGCGTGGATCGAGACCACGTCGGAGGTCGCTAACAGGTCGTCGAGTTCGAGGCCGACCACCCCGAGGGCTGACGCCGCAGCGCTATCGAGGAACGGGTCGGAGACCACGACCTCGACGTCGAGGGTGCGGAGCCGCTCGATCACGAGGCGTCCGATCATCGAGGCGCCGATGATCCCGATCCGGAGCCCCCGGTTGCCGACCGAAGCGTGGTCGACGACGGTCGCCGTGCCCCGGGCCTCGCGGTGCCGGTCGCGGATGCCGAACACATCCTTGCCGAGCATCACGATCGCAGCGAACGTGAACTCGGCGACCGGAACGGCGTTGGCAGCAGCAGCAGAGGTGACCGTGATGTCACGTTCCCAGAGGGCGTCCGTGACGATGCCCCGCACCGTGCCGGCAGCGTGGGCCACCAGCCGGAGGGAGAGGAGCCGGTCGAGTGCGTCGGCGTCCAGCGGCGGACACCCCCAGCCGGAGAGGACGATCTCGGCGTCCGGTGCCCCGGCCGTCCCGGTGAGGGGCTCGGGCGACACCAGATCGACGATGCGACCGAGGCGGTTCCTCGACGCAGCGTCGAGCACCCGGGCGTCGAGGCCCGGATACATCAGGAGAAGGGCGGAAGGTGCCATCACCTCCATCATCCCGCGTGGCGGCGTCGTCGGCGCAGCCCGGTGCAATGAATGGGTTGCCGCGATCTTGCCGCCGGTCCATGATCTGGTCATGGCACGGGACCCGATAGCGGCTTCGGAGCGTCGGCGCGGCGGGCGGGCGGCACGAATGGCGAAGAACGAACGGCCGGTGGAGGTGGTCGGTCACCCCCGGCGCCGGATCCCGACCTACGAACTCGTCGACGAAGATGGCCTCGACGCCCTCGAACGGCACGCCGACTGGATCCTCGAGGAGATCGGCGTCGATTTCCGCGGCGACAACGAGGCCCTCGAACTGTTCCGGAGCGCCGGGGCGAGCATCGACGGGGAGCGTGTGCGGTTCGAGCCCGGCCTGGCCCGGCAGCTGTGCTCGACAGCCCCATCCGAGTTCCGGATGCACGGACGCGACCCCCGCCACACCGTCACCATCGGCGGCGACCACGTCGTGTTCTCGCCGGCCTACGGTCCGCCGTTCGTCACCGACCTCGACGAGGGGCGCCGCTACGCCACGCTGGCCGACTTCGAGAACTTCGTGAAGCTGACCTACTCGACGCCGTGGCTGCACCACTCCGGCGGAACGATCTGCGAGCCCGTCGACGTCCCGGTCAACAAGCGGCACCTCGACATGGTCTACGCCCACCTCCGCTGGTCGACGAAGCCGCTCATGGGGTCGGTGACCGCCCCCGAGCGGGCCGAGGACTCGATCGAGATGGCCCGGCTGGTGTTCGGAGACGACTTCCTCGAACTCAACTGCGTCATCCAGGGGAACATCAACGTCAACTCGCCGCTGGTGTTCGACGACGTCATGACGGGCGCCCTCAAGGCATACGCCAGGGCCAACCAGGGCTGCGTTATCTCGCCGTTCATCATCGGCGGTGCCATGGGACCGGTCACCCAGCCCGCCCTGCTCGCCCAGGCCCACGCCGAGGCCATGGTCGGCATCGCCCTGAGCCAGCTGGTCCGGCCCGGCTCGCCGATGGTCTACGGCAACTTCCTCACGACCATGGACCTCAGGAGCGGTGCGCCCACCTTCGGCACGCCAGAGGCCGTGCTCGCCACCTACGCCATCGGCCAGCTCTGTCGTCGGCTGGGCCTGCCCCTGCGCTGCGGCGGCCACTACACCGCCTCGAAGACGGCCGACGCCCAGGCCATGCAGGAGTCAGCCGACTCCATGGGCGCCGCAGTGCTGGCCGGCGCCAACTTCGTCCACCAGGCGGCCGGCTGGCTCGAGGGCGGCCTCACCATCGGCTACGAGAAGTTCGTGATGGACGTCGACCACCTCGGGATACTGCACCGGACGATGCAGGGACTCGGCATCGACGAGAACAGCCTCGCCGCCGACGCCTACCGGGAGGCGGGCCCGGGGATCACGTTCCTCGGTACCGCCCACACCCTTGCCAACTTCGAGACGGCCAACCACCCGTCGACGCTCCCCGATACGAACTCGTTCGAGCAGTGGAGCGAGGACGGCAGCCTCGACATGCAGCAGCGCGCCAACCGGCAGTGGAAGCAGATGCTCGCCGACTACGAACCGCCAGCCATCGATCCATCCGTCGATGCGGATCTGCTCGCCTTCGTGGCGGAGAAGAAGGCGTCGATGGACGACGCCTGGTACTGAGGCGGCCCGTTCCCGGGCGCGAGAATCACCGACACCAAAGTGCTACAATGTAGTACATGGCTGACGTCGGGATCCGGGCACTCAAGCAGAACGCCTCGGCTGTCGTCGCCGAGGCGGCTGCTGGAGAGGTCCTCACGATCACCGACCGGGGTCGGCCCGTCGCACTCCTCGGCCCGATCCCCGATCGGCCGCTCGATGCCCTGATCGCCACGGGACGTGCACGGTCGGCCCGTACCTCTCTGGCCGATCTCCCGAGTCCGGTCCGTCGGCGCCGCGGTCAACCACCACTGTCCGAGGTGCTCGCTGAGCTTCGGGACGCCGAGCGCTACTGATGGCCTGGTACCTCGACACCTCGGCGGCGGTGAAGCTGGTCGTCGCCGAGCAGGGATCGACGGGCCTCCGCCGATGGCTGGCCGAGCCCGGACGGGATGTGGTCTCCGGGGACCTGCTTCGGACCGAGTTGCTCCGAACCGTCCGCCGCGGGGCGCCCGAACAGGTCGGGCAGGCCCGGGCGGTCCTCGACGCGATGCCCCTTCTCAACCTGACGCCCGCCGTGTGTGAGCGAGCCGGCTCGCTCGAACCCGTGGTGCCCCGGAGCCTCGATGCCCTGCACCTGGCGACGGCCCTCGAACTCGGCGACGACCTCGACGGCATCGTCACCTACGACGAACGCCTCGGTGACGCCGCCCGGATCCTCGGCTATGCGGTCGTCGCCCCACAGTAGGGTCCCGCCGATGAGGAACGGGAAACGCGCCGCATGACCCGCATCGTGTACCTGAACGGCGAGTTCATCGACGAGGCCGAGGCAAAGGTGCCGATCATGGACCGCGGCCTGCTCTTCGCCGACGCCCTGTACGAGGGGATGGGCGTGCTCGACGGAGCGATCGTCGACGTCCGCAAGCACATGGCCCGTCTCCGCCGTTCCCTTGCCGAGATAGCGATGCCCGAGCCGCACACCGAGGAGGAGTTCCTCGGGATCCTGACGGAACTGGTGCGTCGCAACGACGTCGACGAGGGCTTCCTGTACCTCCACGTGACCCGCGGCGTCGCCGAACGCGAGTACGTGCCGGCTGCGGGCCTCACGGCGACGGTGTTCGGCTTCACCCAGTCGCTGCACGGCGCCCCGGCGGACGTCGAGCCCACGGGGCTGACGATGAGCTCGCAGCCCGACCTGCGCTGGGCCCGACGCGACATCAAGACCACGAACCTGCTCGGCCAGGTGCTCGCCAAGTGGGGGGCCGCCGAGGCCGGTGCCGACGAGGCGCTGCTGGTGGCTCCGGACGGCACCGTCACCGAAGGCGGCGCCGTGAGCTTCTTCTCGGTCGTCGACGGGACGGTGCTCGTGCGCCCGCAGTCGAACGACATCCTCCCCGGCATCACCCGGAGCACGCTGCTGGAGGTGCTCGAGGCCGAGGGGATCCCGATCGACGAGCGCACCTACACGCTCGACGAGGCGCTCGCCGCCGACGAAGCGATGATCACCGGAGCCTCGAGCTATGTCGAGCCGATCGTCGCCATCGACGGCCACACGATCGGCGGCGGCGGCCCCGGCGCACTCACGCTGCGGCTCCGCACCGCCTACCTCGCCCTTGTCCGCTCACGCCTCCATGCTGACTGAGGTGCGTGCCATGAAGGTCACCGCCGGTCGCGGAAACGTGCTGTCATGAACGGCATGGAGAACCTCCGCATCCGCAAGGTCCAACTCACCCTCGAGCGCGTCCACCACGCCGGCGGACCCGTTCTCGACGAGCCCCTGAGGCGGGGTTCGATCGCCGCCGTGCTGGCCAATCCGTTCGCCGGACGGCACGAATCCGACCTGAGCGGGTTCATGGAATCGCTGATCCCCCTCGGGGCGTCGATGGCCGAGGAGCTGCGCGACGCCCTCACCGACGACGGCGGACAGATCGAGGGCTACGGCAAGGGCGCCATCGCAGGCGTGAACGGCGAACTCGAACTGGCCGCCGTGTGGCACGCACCGGGTGGAGCCGGACTGCGGGCGGCGCTCGGCGACCCGAAGGCCATGGTGCCCGCCGCCAAGAAGGTCGGCGTGCTGGGCTGCCAACTGGACCTGCCGCTCGTGTACCTGCACGCCAGCTACCTGCGCAGCCACTACGACGTGGTTCCGGTGGTGGTGCCCGACGGGCCCCGACCCGACGAGGTGGTCTACGCCCTCGGCATGTCGACCGGACCTCGGCCCCACCACCGCATCGGCGGATTCACCATCGAAGAGGTCGACGGAGGAGACGGTCTGCGGTAGACGTCGGGTGCGGGTGGCGGAGGCAACCGCCGCCCTCGAGTACCCAGACACAACCGGTGGAGGCATCGTGCAACGGCCTGGCCAGGTTGCGGGCCCGTTCCACGACCAGGTGCACGGTGAGGCCGGCGCTGCGGAACCGATATGCCAGTTCGCTGAAGATCCGGTCACCTGAGCCGATGACCACGTCGTGGAACCGGTCGGCCAGGTCCACGTTGGCGAGGAACGACCCGCCGTCGTCGAGCAACCGCAGGTCGGCACCGTCGGGACCGCTGGCGGGGCGGACGGTGAACGGCCGCCACTGCTGGCGGACCCGAAAGACCCTCGCGTGGGCGGTGCAGGGCAGGGACCGTGGGGCGCTGTTGACGGCGACGTACCCGAGGTCGACGTCGGGGAAGATGAGGTCGTCGTAGAGCGACCGCACCTCGTCCACCCGCAGGAGGGCGGGCGCGGGGCCGCCGTGGAGGTTGTCGAGGTCGAGCAGGTGGAGCCGGGGTTCGGCTGCTGACCGCTGGCCGCCGATCAGGCACGCCGGGGCTCCTCCGTGGTCGAGGTTCCTGGCGTGGATCGTGGCGGTCATCGGGTATCACCCCCTGCGTGCTGCACCTTATGCCTCCCGTGGATCGCGTGTCCCGTTCGGCCGGGACGACACCCGTCCGGCTCTTCTGGGTACGCAGTCGGTGTGACGCCTTGGCGTCGGAGTCCCCGGTACCGGCGTTCGAATCCACACGACCCCGAAGAAGATGCTGAACATGACCACCCGCACCGTCTCGAACTTCGTCGTCGGCGAACGGGATGCCCGACCGGAGCAGGTCGGCCTCGTGTCGGCGCTCGCGTTCCCCGGGGATCTCGACCCGGTCGAACCCCGGCGCCGGGCGGTCACCGGGAAGACTCGGATCCGACTTCGATCTAGACACCCTTCCAGTTTGGTTATAGGCTCTCACTCCGAGGCGTGTGACCACGCCGGCCAACCGCCTGCCCGAGGAGCACCCGATGACCCGCATGACCCCCAGCGAGGCCTTCGTCGAGACGATGGTCGCCAACGGCGTCGAGACCGCCTTCGGCATCATGGGATCGGCGTTCATGGACGCCATGGACATCTTCACCCCGGCCGGCATCCGCCTCGTGCCCGTCGTCCACGAGCAAGGTGCCGCCCACATGGCCGACGGCTTCGCCAGGGTCAGCGGCCGCCACGGCGTCGTCATCGGCCAGAATGGCCCCGGCATCTCCAACTGCGTGACCGCCATCGCGGCCGCATTCTGGGCCCACAGCCCGGTCGTCATCGTCACCCCCGAGACCGGCACCATGGGCATCGGCCTCGGCGGCTTCCAGGAGGCCAACCAGCTCCCGATGTTCGAGGAGTTCACCAAGTACCAGGGCCACGTCGTCAACGAGCATCGCATGGCCGAGCTCACCGCCCGCTGCTTCGACCGGGCCATCCTCGAGATGGGCCCGACCCAGCTCAACATCCCCCGTGACCGCTTCTACGGCGAGATCGACGTCGAGATCCCCGAACCCATCCGCATCGAACGCGGCGCCGGCGGCGAGCAGAGCCTCGACCAGGCCGCCGACATCCTCGCTTCAGCCGAGTTCCCGGTGCTGCTGGCCGGCGGAGGCGTGGTCATGGGCGACGCAGTCGCCGAGACCATCGAACTGGCCGAGCGCCTCGGCTGCCCGGTCGTGAACTCGTACCTCCACAACGACTCGTTCCCGGCCAGCCACCCGCAGTGGTGCGGCCCCCTCGGCTACCAGGGCTCGAAGGCCGCCATGAAGCTCATCGCCCGGGCGGACGTCGTGCTCGCCCTCGGCACCCGGCTCGGCCCGTTCGGCACCCTGCCCCAGCACGACATGGACTACTGGCCCGTCGACGCCAAGATCATCCAGATCGACGCCGACGCCAAGATGCTCGGCCTCGTCAAGAAGATCTCGGTCGGCATCTGCGGCGACGCCGGTGCCGCCGCCAGGGCCCTCACCGATCGCCTCGACGGGCGCACCCTCGCCTGCGACGCCACCCGCGACGAGCGTGCCGCGACCACCGCCTCAGAGAAGGCCGACTGGGAGGCCGAGCTCGACGACTGGACCCACGAGATCGACGACTTCAGCATCGACATGATCAAGGAGGCCATCGACGAGGAGGGCAACTGGCTGCACCCCCGCCAGGTCCTGCGCGAGCTCGAGAAGGCCATGCCGCCCCGGGCCATGGTCTCCACCGACATCGGCAACATCAACTCGGTCGCCAACAGCTACCTGCGCTTCGAGGAGCCCCGTTCCTTCTTCGCCGCCATGAGCTGGGGCAACTGCGGCTACGCCCTGCCGACCATCATCGGCGCCAAGGCCGCCGCCCCCGACCGCCCCGCCGTCTCCTATGCGGGCGACGGCGCCTGGGCGATGAGCATGGTCGAGGTCATGACCGCCGTCCGCCACGACATGCCCGTCACCGCCATCGTGTTCCACAACCGCCAGTGGGGCGCCGAGAAGAAGAACCAGGTCGACTTCTACGGCCGCCGGTTCGTCGCCGGCGAGCTCGAGGGCGGCGAGGACTACTCGGAGATCGCCAGGGCCATGGGTGCCGAGGGCGTGCGCGTCGACCAGCTCGAAGACGTCGGTCCGGCGTTCAGGGCCGCCATCGACGCCCAGATGAACGACAGGAAGACCACGGTCATCGAGATCATGTGCACCAAGGAGCTGGGTGACCCGTTCCGCAAGGACGCCCTGTCCCGCCCGGTGCGCACCCTCGAGCAGTACGGCGACTACGTCTGAGACCCGCTTCCCGGCGCAGGAATCGGGTTGCACCCGACCGGAACCCCGGCGAGGATCAGCGGATGCCTGCAACGACACGCCCCTGGCTGAGCGAACCCGCACGACAGCGCGAGTCGGCGATCCTGGCCGCACAGACCGGCCGCTCGGTCGACGAGGTCGATGACGACCTGGCGGCGCTGATCGCCCGCAACCGGGCCATCCACGAGGACGAGTGCCTCAACCTCAACCCGGCGACCAACGTCATGAACCCGCGGGCCGAGTCGGCACTCGGCGCCGGCCTCGGATCCCGGCCGTCGCTCGGCCACCCTGGCGAGAAGTACGAGATGGGCCTCGAGGCCATCGAGGAGATCGAGGTCGTCGCTGCCGACCTGGCCTGCCGGGTCTTCGGCGCCCGCTTCGCCGAGGTCCGTGTCGGGTCGGGCGCCCTCGCCAACCTCTACGGGTTCATGGCCACCTGTGCGCCAGGCGACACCGTGCTCGTGCCGCCACCCACCATCGGCGGCCACGTCACCCACAACCGGGACGGCGCCGCCGGCCTCTACGGGCTCGACATCCGCGAGTACCCGATCGACCCCGGCCG
>CAJXIS010000086.1 GCA_913054115.1 uncultured Acidimicrobiaceae bacterium
CACCCTGCCCGGCATGACCGTCGTGTGCGGCGACAGCCACACCAGCACCCACGGGGCATTCGGCGCCCTGGCGTTCGGCATCGGAACCAGCGAGGTCGAACACGTCATGGCGACCCAGACGCTCCCCCAGCAGCGGCCGGGCACGCTCGCCGTCACGGTCAACGGCACGCTGCCCGAGGGCTCGACGGCCAAGGACGTGATCCTGGCGATCATCGGCAAGCTCGGCACCGGCGGCGGCATCGGCTCCGTCATCGAGTACCGGGGCGAGGTGATCCGCAGCCTCTCGATGGAGGGCCGCATGACCGTGTGCAACATGTCGATCGAGGCGGGCGCCAAGGCCGGCCTGATCGCCCCCGACGACACCACCTTCGACTACCTCGAGGGCCGTGCCCACGCCCCGAAGGGTGCCGACTGGGACGCCGCCGTCGCCGAATGGCGGTCGCTGGTGACCGACGACGACGCCGAGTTCGACCATGAGGTCGTGCTCGACGGCGGCGACATCGTCCCGCACGTGAGCTGGGGCACGAACCCCGGCCAGGTCACGCGCCTCGACGGGTCGGTCCCCGATCCGGACGCCTTCGACGACCCGGCGGCACGCGAGTCCGCAGCCCGGGCACTCGAGTACATGGGGCTGACCGCCGGCACGCCGATGCGCGACATCCCCGTCGACACGGTGTTCATCGGCTCGTGCACCAACAGCCGCATCGAGGACCTGCGGGCCGTGGCGCAGATCGTCGAGGGCCGCCGGGTCAAAGACGGCGTCCGCACGCTGGTCGTACCCGGATCTGGTGCGGTGAAGGCGCAAGCCGAGGCCGAGGGCATCCCCGAGATCCTGATCGCCGCCGGCTTCGACTGGCGCGAACCGGGATGTTCGATGTGCCTGGCCATGAACCCCGACAAGCTGACCGACGGCGAGCGCTGCGCCAGCACCAGCAACCGCAACTTCGAGGGCCGCCAGGGCCGGGGCGGACGCACCCACCTGGTCTCGCCGGCCGTGGCAGCCGCCACCGCCATCGCCGGCACCTTCGCCACGCCGGCCGACCTGGACTGAGAGGAGATCGCCATGGAGGCCGTCGAGATCGTGTCGGGCACCGCCGTGCCCCTGCGCCGTTCGGACGTCGACACCGACCAGATCATCCCCAGCGACTGGCTCAAGCGCATCGAGCGCACCGGCTTCGAGAAGGGCCTGTTCTCCGAGTGGCGCGACAACCGCGACTTCGTCCTCAACGACGAGCGCTTCGAGGGGGCGTGCGTGCTGGTGGCCGGCCCCAACTTCGGGACGGGCTCGTCGCGCGAACACGCCGTGTGGGCGATCCAGCAGTACGGCTTCCGGGCGGTCGTGTCGCCCCGGTTCGCCGACATCTTCCGCAACAACTGCACGAAGAACGGCCTGGTGCCGGTGCAGGTACCGGCCGAGGTGGGCGAGGCGCTGCTCGACGCCGTCGAGGCCGACCCCGACCTGATGATCGTGGTCGACGTGGCGAACCTCACCCTCGAGGCCCCCGACGCCGGCATCTCGTGCTCGTTCCCGCTGGATGCCTCGACCCGCGAGCGCTTCCTCCATGGGCTCGACGACATCAGCATCACCATCCGCCACGAGGGCGACATCGACGCCTTCGAGGCCTCGCGTCCGGCCTGGCTGCCAACCACCGCCTGAAAAACTTTTCGCCGGCGGGAACCTCCGGCCCGGCCGAGATCGTCTGAGACACTGGAACGACCCCCAGAACCGGAGCCACCATGCGTCGCCTTGCCACCATCCTGCTGACCTTCGCCTTCGTCGCCTCTGCCTGCGGCAGCGACACGACCGATCCCGGGGCGTCCGGCACGACGACGCTCCCCGACCGGAACTCGACCCCGACCACCACCTCGGGCGGCCACGGCACCACGACCGTCACCACGACGACCGGGCCGGGCACCACGACCGTCACCACGACGACCGGGCCGGGCACCACGATCACCACCACCACGACCGGGCCGGGCACCACCACCGTCACGACCCTGCCGGTCATCGAACTGGGCGACCTCACGTTCGTGAGCGCCCTGGTGCCGTTCACGGCCTGCGACGACCTGCTCACCTACCTGCGGGCCGAGGCCTCGGCGCGGGTGGGGCCCTACGGCCTGCAGGGCGGCGGCTGGTACGGCGGCCCTGGCATCTTCTTCGATGACACGATGAGGATGTCGGTCGACGTCGCCATGGCCATGCCCGAATCGGTGCCGATGGGAGGAGGGTCTGACGCTCCGACTGCGTCAAACAAAGTTGCGGCACAGGCCGATGGCGGCTCTTCGAGCCTGGAGGCCGGCGTCGACTTCTCCGGCACCAACGTCCAGGAGCTCGGGATCGACGAGCCCGACCTCATCAAGACCGACGGCACCCGGATCCTCATCGTGGAGGACGAGTGGCTGCACCACGTCGACGTCTCGGGTGAGGCGGCCGTGCTCACAGATTCGATCAGGTTGACCGGACACTGGGGCTCCGAGATGCTGCTCGAGGGCGACCGACTCCTCGTGCTGGCCCGGACCGACGGCTACGCGGAGGAAGGCAGTGCCACCGACAGCGCCACGAGCCGCCTGGTCGCCCCCGGGTCATGGAAGTCGCTGACCAGCCTCGTCGAGGTCGACCTGTCCGACCCGGCCGACCTGCAGGTCACCGGCACCCTGACCGTCGAGGGCAACTACGTCAGCGCACGAGTCGTCAACGGCGCAGCACGGGTGGTCGTCACCAGCGGCCCCGAGCAGCTGCCGTTCGTCTACCCGCAGAACGAGGCCGGCGAGAAGCGGGCCACCGAGTTCAACCGCCAGATCATCGCCGAGACCGTGGTCGCCGACTGGCTGCCGTCCTACGTCCACGAGGACGCCGACGGCACCCTCACCGACGGCCTGCTGGTCGACTGCGACCGGGTGTCACATCCCACCGAGTTCGCAGGCTTCTCGACGCTCTCGGTGGTCACCGTCGACCTGACTGCCCCGATGGGCATCCCCGATGCCACCTCGGTACTGGCCGACGGACAGACCATCTACGCCGGCGGCGGACACCTCTACGTGGCCACCACCAGCTACGTCGATACGACACTGCTCGATGACGAGGGCTCGTGGCAGGAGATGGAACGGAACTACGCCACCTCGATCCACCAGTTCGACGTGTCCGACCCCACGGCCACGGTTTACGTCGGCTCCGGATCGGTCCCGGGCCACGTGCTCAACCAGTTCTCGATGTCGGAGCACAACGGCAACCTGCGGGTGGCCACCACGGTCGGGAGCCCCTGGGGATTCAGCGACGAGAGCGAGTCGGTCATCACCGTGCTGGCGGCCGACACGGGTGACGACCTCACCCAGGTCGGCCAGGTGGGCGACATGGGCAGGGGCGAGCGCATCTACTCGGTGCGCTTCGTCGGCGACGTCGGCTACGTCGTGACCTTCCGCCAGACCGACCCCTTCTACACGATCGACCTCTCCGACCCGGCCAACCCCGTCGTGCGCGGCGAGCTCAAGATCACCGGCTACAGCGGCTACCTGCACCCGATCTCCGACGGCCTCGTGCTCGGCATCGGCCAGGAGGCCACCGAGACCGGCCGCACGCTCGGCACCAAGGTGACGCTGTTCGACGTCTCCGACCTCGACAACCCGACGGCACTCGACACATGGGCGCCCGGCGGCGGTGGCTCCAGCTCCGCCGAGTGGGACCACCGGGCGTTCCTGTGGTGGGCACCCCTCGACCTGGCCGTGCTGCCCTTCCAGGACTGGAGCACCGGCGAAGCAGCCGCCGTGGCCCTGCGCATCGCCGACGGCACGATCACCGAGGTCGGCCGCATCGACCACTCTCCGGACGACGACGAGGAGGCGCCGCTCGTCGAGCCGCCGTGCCCGACCGTCGACCCATCCGACCTCGGCGTCGGCGAGGGCGAGGTCTTCTGGGGCATGTCCATCGACAACATCGTGTTCATGTTCTGCGACGACGACGGTGTGTACCCGCAGATGAAGGGATTCTCCTGCGAGTCCCTCCCCGGCGAAGAGGCGATCGGGTATGCGGAGGAGTTCGGCATCGGCGACCTCACCGTCCCCGAGGACACGATGTTCACCGCCTGCTGGCCCCAGAACTACGAGTGGCAGCGCCCGATCCAGCGCACGCTCATCATCGGCGAAGACCTCTGGTCCTACAGCTACGGGCGCCTCCAGGCCAACGCCCTCGACGACCTGGCCCGCCTCGACACCGTGCTCCTCTGAGATTCGACTGAATGCGGGAACCCGAATGGCCCGCCGTCCGCTCCAGCGGGCGGCGGGTCCGCGTCGGGAACCAGACGGGTCCCCCGGATCGTCTGAGACACTGGAACGACACCGACACGGAGACATCCCATGCGTCGCATCGCAGTAGTCCTGCTGGCCCTGAGCTTCGTCGCCGCCGCCTGCGCCTCCGAGGACCAGGCGTTGCCCGCCACCACGACGGTGACCACGACGTGAAGCCGGTCAGGCCATCGCCTACTGCTCGACCTACTACTACCCGTACAACCCGCCGATCGAACGCACGCTCGTCATCGGCGACGACCTGTGGTCGTACAGCAACGGCCGGGTGCAGGCCAACGCCCTCGCCGACCTGGCACGCATCGACGCCATCGACTTCTAGCCGACAGGAGCCATCGCGGCCTCGACGACGCGTGGCTGCGAGACTCGCCGCCGTGCGGCGCGTCTTCCTGTTCCTGCCTCTGATCGCCCTCGCTGCCTGCGGCGGGGACGACAACGGGCCGGTCACCCGAGACGCCGTGCTCTCGACGACATCGACGACCACGACCGTGGCACCGACCACGACTCTGGCACCGACGACTTCCACGACGACCGTGGCACCGACCACGACTCTGGCACCGACGACTTCCACGACGACCGTCGTCGAGGTGTTGCAGGAAGACAGCAGCGCCCTCGACGATTATGGGTCGGGCCGGGCCTCAGGAATCGCCTATGGCGGTGACGCGGCGTACGGATACGACAGCGCCTACGGATACGACGCGGCGTACGGATACGACAGCGCCTACGGATACGACGCGGCGTACGGATACGACAGCGCCTACGGCGGCGACTGCGCCTACGGATACGACAGCGTCGGCGACTACGACTGCCTGTTCGGTCACTACTACCTGGCCACCGAGTCGGGCAGCGTCGTGCTCGCCATGAGCGTGCTGTTCACCGTCACCCTCCTCGGCGGCATGGTGACGATGGCCTGGCAGGCGCTGCGCCGCGACGAGGAACCTGCCGAGGCCTGATCAGCCGAGGTGGCCGGGGCGATCCACGGCGTTGGGGTCCTCGCCGGAGGCCCGCACCCGGGCGATCTTGTTGAGTGCGGCCACGAACGCACGCGCCGACGCCTCGACCACGTCGGTCGAGAGGCCGCGTCCCGAGACCTTGACGCCGTCGCTGCTCTCGAACGAAAGCGTCACGTCGGCCAGGGCATCGACACCACCGGTCACCGACATGACCGAATAGTCGGTCAGGCGACCATCGACGCCGGTGGCCTGCTTGATGGCGGTGCACGAGGCGTCGACCATCCCGTCGCCCGTGGCGGACACCTCGACCCGCTGGCCGGCCACCTGCAGCACCAGGTCGGCGGCAGGGGTGTTCACGGTGCCACCGCGCACATCGAGGCTCACGAGCTCGTACTCATGATGGATGGGTCCACCGAGCTCCTCGGCAACGAGCGCCTCGAGGTCGGCATCGGTGAGCTGGATCTTGCGGTCGGCCAGCTCCTTGAAGCGTGTGAAGGCAGCGTTGAGGGCGTCGCCCTGGATCTCGATGCCCATCTTGTGGAGCGTGTCCTTGAAGGCCGCCCGACCCGAGTGCTTGCCGAGCACGATCTTGCTCTCGCCGGCACCGACCGCCTGCGGGTCCATGATCTCGTAGGTCGTGCGCTCGTTGAGCACCCCGTGCTGGTGGATGCCTGCCTCGTGGGAAAAGGCGTTGCGCCCGACCACGGCCTTGTTGAACTGCACCGGGTAGCCCGTGAGGCGGCTCACCATGCGGCTGGAGCGGGCCAACTCGCTGATCTCGATGCCGACCTCGATGTCCGGGAACTGCTCCGAGCGCGTGCGGATGGCCATGACGATCTCCTCCATGGCTGCGTTGCCAGCCCGCTCGCCGATGCCGTTGACCGTGCACTCCACCTGGCGCGCCCCAGCGGTCACGGCCGCAAGCGAGTTGGCGACGGCGAGGCCGAGGTCGTTGTGGCAGTGCGTGCTGATCACGTAGTCGCCCGACACCCGCTCGCGAATGGCCCGGATGCGCTCGGCCCACTCGTCCGGCACGGCGAATCCGACGGTGTCGGGGATGTTGAGGGTGCCGGCACCGTTGTCGACCGCCGCCTGGAGCACGTCGCACATGAAGTCGAAGTCGGAGCGGGAGGCGTCCTCCGGCGAGAACTCGACGTCGTCGGTGTACTCACGAGCCCGGGACACCGCCGAGATCGCCTCGGCCAGCACCTGTTCGGGGCTCATGCGCAACTTATGCTCCATGTGGGTGGGGCTGGTGGCGATGAACGTGTGGATCCGGCGCTTCTCGGCGGGCTCGATGGCCTCCCAGCAGCGGTCGATGTCCTTGTGGGCGGTGCGGGAAAGGCCGCAGATGACCGGACCGCGCACCGACTTGGCGATGGCGTGCACGGCGTCGAAGTCGCCCTGGCTGGCGATCGGGAAGCCGGCCTCGATGTAGTCGACGCCCAGGCGCGCCAGCTGGTCCGCGATCTCGAGCTTCTCGCCGACGTCCAGCGAGATGCCCGGGGATTGTTCGCCGTCGCGGAGGGTGGTGTCGAAGATGACCACCCGTTCCGTAGCTGTCGTTGCGCTCATGGCGTGTTCCTGTCTGGTTGATCCTGCTGGTCGGCCGATGGACGGGTTGATGCGGGCGGACTGCCCCCGAAAACCGAAGAACCTCCCGGCCCGGAGGCGGGAGGTTCGGACGAACGCGTATGTGCGCTCGCCCTAGGTCAGAAGCAGGAGGTCGAAGTTCTGTCGCATCACGCGTCAGTGTAGACCCGGGGACCGACCCGGATGCAACCCTCGCCGCCGGAGGGCGACAAGTGGCGACGGGTGCCGACCAGCGAGCTCAGCGCAGGTCGAGGGCGTGGACCTGCAGGATCCCGTCCCTGGACCGTAGGTCGTCGAGCACGTCCGGCGACACCGGCCCGTCGGTTGCGAGCACCATGACGGCGGTGTCCTCGCCACGGTGGTGGCCGACCGCCATGTCGGCCACGTTGACGCCGGCGTCGCCGAGCACGGTGCCGACCAGGCCGATCATCCCGGGGGTGTCCGCATTGCGCACGACGAGCATGTGGTCGGCGGGCGGCACGTCGATGATGTGGTCGTCGATCAACACGATCCGCGGTTCGGCCCGCAGGCCCACGAGCGTACCTGCGACGGAGTGCTCGTCGGAGCGCAGGGTGATGGCGTTGCGGTAGTCGGCGCTCGTCGGCGTCGAGATCGTGCGGATGTCGAGTCCCCGGTCGGCGGCCATGTCGCCGGCGTTCACATAGGTGACGGCCTCGGCCACGACCCGGTTCAGGAGGCCCTTGACGACGGCGAGTGTCGCCAGACGGTCGTCGACGTCGCCGATCTCGCCCCGGAACTCGACATCGAGGCGTTCGGGGAGGCGGCCGGCCAGCGCCCCGAACACCTCGCCCAGCTTCTCGGCCAGCGGCACGAACGGCCGGATCACCTCGGGGGCCTCCCCGACGTCGATGTTGACGGCGAACGGCACGAAGTCTCCGGCGAGGGCGAGGGCGACCTGCTCGGCGATCGTGGTGCCGGCCTTGTCCTGGGCCTCGGTGGTGCTGGCCCCGAGGTGCGGCGTGACGATCACGCCTGGCATGCCGAACAGCGGCGACTCGGTGGTGGGCTCCTCGGCAAAGACGTCGAGTGCGGCGCCTGCGATCCTGCCCTCGCTGATCGCCGCGGCCAGTGCCTCTTCGTCGATGACACCGCCCCTGGCGACGTTCACGAGCCGCAGTCCCGGCTTGGCGAGCGCCAGCAGCCGGGCGTCGACGAGGCCCATGGTCTCGGGGGTGCGGGCCAGGTGGAGCGTGAGGAAGTCGGCCCGGGCGACGACCTCGTCGAGATCGACCATCTCCACGTCGAGCCGTCGGGCCCGCTCGTTGGACACGTACGGGTCGTGGGCGATGATGCGCATGCCGAATGCCGCCGCCCGCATGGCCACCATCTGGCC
>CAJXIS010000087.1 GCA_913054115.1 uncultured Acidimicrobiaceae bacterium
AGAGCACGCGATGAACAAAAGAGCACGCGATGAACAAAAGAGCACGCGATGAGTGAGAGATTCTGCCTGGACGGAAAGGCCGTCCTGATAACCGGCGCAAGCCGGGGTGTCGGCGCCGCGATCGCCGTCGAAGCCGCAGCGCGTGGTGCCATGGTCACCTGTACCGCCCGATCGACGACCGCCGCCCCCAAACGGATTCCTGGAACAATCAACGAGACCGTGGATGCGATCACGCAGGCGGGTGGCAGGGCGATCGCCATCCCTGCCGATCTCACGTCTCCGGATGACATCGAGCGAATGGTGGCGCAGTCCGTCGAGCAGTGGGGTCGCCTCGATGTCGTCATCAACAACGCTGCCGTCACCTTCGTCGGCGACGTCGACATCGACCTCAAGCGCCACGACCTCATCATGGCCATCAACCTTCAGGCACCCCTGCTCACGGTCCGGGCAGCACTCCCCCATCTCAAGGCAGCCGGTCGTGGTCGGATCGTCAGCCTGTCCTCACAGGCTGCACTGCGACCGGTGCCCGGGCTCATGTCGTATGGGATGTCCAAGCTTGCGCTCGAGCGGATGACGACCGATCTGGCCCGTCAGTTCCATCCAGATCGGATCGCGGTGAACTGCTTTCGCATCGACATCCCGGTCGCATCGGAGGGAACGCTCGCCAACCTCGGCGATGTCGACCTGTCGGATTGGGAACCGACAAGCGTTCCCGCCGAAGGTGTCCTGTGGATGGTGGAGCAACCCGACGACTACTCGGGCTACTGCGAGAGCATGTGGGCACTGCGGCATCGCGAGGGGATCATGGAATCACGTGCGGAGAAGGAGTTCGCGAAGAAACCACCGCTCCTGTTTCTCCAGGGTCTGCATGACATCGACACCGAGAACGCGTTCGCCAAGGACGCCAGGAAGGCTGGCGAATAACGTGACACCGAACGGCGCTGTCGTGCTCGTAACGGGCGCTGCCTCAGGCATAGGCCTCGCATGCGTGACTCGATTCGCAGCAGCAGGTGCCAAGGTTGTCGCAACCGATGTCGCAACCGCTGCCGCCGACGATGGTGCGCAGGCCGCGGGACGGGCCACTGTCGAGTTTCACCGGCTCGACGTCACCGATCCCGAGTCCTGGACGAGCGTCGTCGCCGAGATCGCTTCCGAACACGGTCGCCTCGACGTGGTTCTCCTCAACGCCGGGATCCGGCTTGGCCAGGGTGACATCTCCAGGTTGAGCCATGACGACTACCACCGACTCATCGACATCAACCAACATGGCGTCTTCTACGGCGTCAAGAGCACCATCGACCTCCTTCAGGAATCGGGTGGCGGCGACATCGTGGTCACGGCATCCCGTGCGTCGCTGGGCCCCCTGTCCAACGACCTCGCGTATTCCATGTCGAAGCATGCAGTCGCAGGCCTGGTGCGCAGCATCGCCCCGGACCTCATCACGAGGGGCATCCGCATCAACGCCATCTGCCCGGCAACCGTCGACACCGGCTTCCTCACCGCTGGGCGCCGTGAACTCGAGGCCGCAGGCATCACGGTGATGGAGCCTGACGAAGTCGCCGAGGGGGTGTCTGTCATCCTCGAATCCGGCCGCACCGGGGAATGCTTCGTGCAGTTGCCCGGCGACCCGCCCATGCCCTTTCCCTTTGCTCCCGTTCCCGGCCGCTGATTGCCCGGCGGCGTCGACTACCCGCCTGGCAGCGACTCGAGTCGTGGCGGGCAGGGAAATCCGAGGAACTACGGGAGAGAGGTTCCGCCCGAAAGAGAGGTTCCGCCCGAAAGAGAGGTTCCGCCCGAAAGAGAGGTTCCGCCCTGCGGAGAGTCTCCCGACGGGGCTATCCGCCCGCCTTCTGGGCACCCGTTCCAACCACTCCCTTGCCCATGTTCTGCCAGCGGGCCTGTACCTGCTCGGGCGTCAACTTCTCACGATCACTCATCGCCTTGACGGAGATGTCGTGGCCGACCGCCAGCGCCCGAAGAGCCCCTACGGTCGCCAGGTCCCGGGGAAGGTGGTCGAACGGATCGAACGAATACCACCGCATCGCATTCTCGTGGGTCATCTTCGCCACCTCGCTGTCCGCCACACCGGCATCGTTCATCACCTCGGCAAGCTTCTCGGGGGCGTCCGGCCATGCCGAATCGCTGTGCGGGTAGTCGCACTCCCAGCTCATGTTGTCGACGCCGATCTCATGGCGGAGATGCACCCCCACGTTGTCGGAGATGAAACACGTCAGGAAGTGCTCTCGGAACACGTCGCTCGGCATTCGATCTCCGAAGTCCTGTCCGGTCCAGCGATGGTGCATCTCGTAGGTCCGGTCGACCCGTTCGAGGAAGTACGGGACCCAACCGGTTCCGCCCTCCGACAACGCGATGCGAATGGCAGGAAACTCCTTGAGCACCCGCGACCACAACAGGTCAGCTGCAGCAGACTGGATGTTCATCGGCTGGAGGGTGATCATCACGTCTGGAGGAGAATCCGGTGCCGGGAAGTTGAGTTGCCCCGACGAGCCGAGGCGGATCGACAGCACCGTCTGTGTGTCGCAACAGGCCGCCCACAACGGATCCCAATAGTCGTCATGGAAGCTCGGATACCCCAGGGCCGCCGGGTTCTCAGTGAAGGTCAGCGAGTGGCAACCCTTCGCCGCGACCCGGTGCACCTCGTCCGCACACAACGCCGCATCCCAGATGACCGGGAGTGCCATGGGGATGAAACGCCCGGGGTGCTTGCCGCACCACTCATCGATATGCCAGTCGTTGTAGGCCCTCACGAGCGCCAGCCCGAAGTCCTCATCGTCGACGGCGAACAATCGGGCGGCGAAGCCGGGGAACGAGGGAAAGTTCATCGAAGCCAGGACTCCACCGGCGTTCATGTCCTTGACCCGTTCGTCGACCTGAAAGCACCCCGGTCGAATCTCGTCGAGCGACTGCGGTTCGACGCCGTATTCCTCCTTGGGTCGACCGGCCACGGCGTTCAAGGCGACGTTGGGCACCTCGACATCGCCGAACCGCCAGACGTCTGCACCGTCGTCCCGCCGTACCATCCGCGGCGCAACGGCCTTGAAGCGTTCCGGCAGATGGCCGTCGAAGAGATCCGGCGGTTCGATGATGTGGTCATCGACGCTGATCAACGTCAGGTCATCGGCAACATGGGTCATGGGAGGCGTCTCCTGACGAACCGGCGATACTCTAAATCTCCTAATACGAGAATCCTATTCTCATTCTGTCAGACTAACCGGATGGAGCATCACATGAAGGACCAGCGCCGGGGCCGACGCATCGCTATGACGTCAGCCGAACTCGACACCTTCCTCGCCGAGGAACAGACCTGTCGCCTCGCGACGCTCGGCTCGACCGGTCAGCCCCAGACAAGTGCCCTCTGGTTCGTCTGGGACGGCACCCACATCTGGATCAACTCCGTCGTGAAGAGCCAGAGATGGACCAACGCCACGCGGGACGATCGTGTCAGCCTGGTCGTCGATGCGGGCGACAGCTTCGGAGATCTGCGCGGCGCCACGATCGAGGGAGCTGCAGAACCCGTTGGCGAAGTCCCGCGAACCGGCGAGTCCGACGACACACTCGCTCCCGTGGAGTTGGCCTTTGCCCGCAAGTACATGGGCCGGGACGAGTTCGTCTACGACGGCAGACACGCCTGGCTGCGCATCACACCCACCAAGATCGCAAGTTGGGACTTCCGCAAGTACGGAACCCACTGACATGGAGGCCCTGACCGGTCTCACGGTCGCCGAGTCGAATCCTTCGCATCCCCAGTTGGTTCGAGCACCTCGAGGTGCGCCGAACGTACTCATCATTCTGCTCGACGACACCGGCTTCGCCCAGCTCGGATGCTTCGGCGCCGACATCTCCACACCGAACATCGACCGCCTGGCTGCGAACGGCCTGTCCTACAACCACTTCCACGTCACTGCCCTGTGTTCGCCCACCCGGGCAAGCCTGCTGACAGGTCGCAACCACCACGCGGTCGGTATGGGCTTTCTGTCAGACATGCCGATGGGCTTCCCCGGCTACACGGCCCGCATCCCGCAGAGCGCAGCGATGCTGCCCCGCCTGCTACGCGATGCCGGCTGGTCGACCATGGCAATCGGAAAATGGCACCTCACACCCCGAGGTGAGCGAAGCGCTGCCGGTCCGTTCAACCTGTGGCCCACAGGAGTCGGGTTCGAGCGCTATTACGGCGTCCTCCATGGTGGTGCCAACTACTGGACGCCCAATCTGGTATCCGACAACCACTACATCGACCCACCGGCAACCTACGAGGAGGGCTACCACCTCAGCGCCGACCTCGCCGACCAGGTCATTCGCACGATCTCGGACCAGAAGTCCGCCGCCCCCGAAAAGCCGTTCTTCTGCTACTACGCAGAGGCCGCCACCCATGCTCCGCATCAGGTCGATCAACGGTGGAGCGAGCCCTACGCAGGTCGATACGACGACGGGTGGGAGGGATGGCGTGAACGCACCTTCGCCAGGCAACTCGAGTCGGGCATCGTGCCCGAAGGAACAAGGCTCACCGAGCGCCCACCCTGGGTGCAGGAATGGGACGGCCTCGACGACGACGCCCAACGGCTGTTTGCCCGAATGCACGAGATCTATGCCGGCTTCGTCAGCCACACCGACGCGCAGATCGGCCGGGTGATCGACCACCTCCGGTTGATCGGTGAGCTCGACAACACGATCGTCATGCTGTGTTCCGACAATGGTGCGAGCGCCGAGGGGGGTCACGTCGGCTCGATCAACGAGCACCGGTTCACGAAGGGCCTTCGGGAATCGGTCGAGGCCAATTTCGCCCGCATCGACGAGTTCGGCGGGCCCCGCTCATACAACCACTACGCCTGGGGCTGGGCCTGGGCAGGAAACACCCCGTTCCGACTCTGGAAACGCTACGCATGGCTGGGGGGCACCCGAACACCTCTCGTGGTGCACTGGCCGTCCGGTATCGCTGCCAGTGGCGAGGTGCGATCCCAGTTCTGTCACGTGGTCGACCTGATGCCCACGCTGCTCGATCTCTGCGGAGTCGACGTCCCGACGACCGTCGATGGTGTCAGGCAGTTGCCCGTCGACGGACGGAGCCTCGCCTCCACCTTCGAGGACCCCGAGGCGCCGTCGCCCCGTGGCTCCCAGTACTTCGAGGTTCAGGGTTCGAGGGCCATGTACGCAGACGGCTGGAAGGCCACGACGAATCATGTCGGTACCGCACACGGCGACGAGATCGCCCTGATACCCGGAAGCCATGCGTTCGCCGGCGACCACTGGGCGCTGTTCAACCTCCACGACGACTTCTCCGAGGCCGACGACATCAGCGCCGACCATCCCGAGAAGGTGGCTGAGCTCGAGGCGGCCTGGTGGAAGGCAGCCGAGGCCAACAACGTCCTCCCCCTGGACGACGGCTACAACGGCCGACTGCCCGCAATCTCTCCGCCCGCATATCCCCAGCCGACCAGGGTCGTCTACCGGCCGGGCGCCGGTCCCGTCGCCGACGAGGTTCTTCCCCTGTTGTGCCACGGCTTCTCGGTCACCGCCGAGCTCACCGTCGGGCCAGGCGGCGCCGAGGGCATCATCGCCGCTCTCGGCGACTGGAGCAGCGGCTTCGCCCTCTACGCCCTCGATGGTCACCTCATCGCGAACCTCTGCCTCTCCGGTGACCAGTTCAAGGTCTCCTCGCCGGACCCTGTCCCACGGGCTGCGTCCCTTGGCTGCCGCTACGAACCGACCTCGCCGACGAGCGGACGGATGGAGGTTCTCGTCGACGGCACTGTCGTCGGATCGCTCGAACTGGACCGGTCATTGCCGGTCTCGTGGCAGAACGGGGGCACGGGGCTCCGCATCGGCCTCGATGCAGGGTTTCCCGTCTGCGATGACTATTCGCCGCCGTTCGCATGGACGGGAACCATCCGATCCGTCGAGGTCGCCGTTTCCGATCCCCGCCCGGCCGATCTGGGCCAGGTCATCGCCGAATCGCTCAATTCCGATTGAGGGGCCACCGGCTGGTGCCCCCCGATCTCCGGGCGCCCCGGCCACGCTCGAGCGCAGTCGGGACACCCGGAGGTGTTCATCGGGCAGACGGCGGTCAGCCGAGGGGAATCAGGTTGCCGGTTACGGTGTAGGAGTCCGTCTCCACGTCGAAGACGAGTTCGGCCAACTCGTACAAGCCGATGTGGTCACCAGGACCAAACCCACCGTTGAGGCTGTTGCCCAACTGGAACGCAGTCGCCGACTCGAGGCCGCGAACAACGCTCTCCGAGCTGAGTTCATCGCCCGCTGCCGAGATGCCATAGAGGGCGAGTTGGAGCAGCGAGCAGGTTCGAACCACGTTGCCGTACCGGAGTGTCCCCACCTCGAGCACCTCGCCCGACGCTGCCGTGAAGTCGGCAGCGCACTCCATCTCCGATTCAGTCGGATCCATGGCCGAACTGGTCTCGAAGAACAGCACCGGCATTCCGTCGATCGGTGTCAGGTCCGTGCCGAACAGCTTCGAGATGGCAGGACTCGAGCCGGTCTTGTTCGAACCGCCGCTCGACAATGGAAGGACCACCCGGGGGGTGAAGCCCATCTCCGCCATCATGTTCAAACCACGGCTGAAGGTCGTGATCGTGACGGCGAGAAACAACGTATCGACATCACCCGACATGAAGTCCTCGATGCACAACGGCAACTTCGCCCAACCTTCAGGCGTCGTCGCTGATTCCGGCATGAGGCAGTCGAGTATTTCGTAGCCCTGTTCGGTGAGCGCATCGACGAAGTACTGCTCGACGGTGTCCTGCTGCGACGGATCTGCATCATCTCGCAGGATTCCGAGCTTGCCCTCCAGATAGCCCCCGGCCTCGTAGTACGCAATCGAGGCAGCAAGGCCCTCGGCGCCGCTGTAACCGGTGACAAACACATTGTTCCCACCGGCGTTAGCAAGGTCGGTGTGCAGGGCCTCGTCATAGATGACCGGCGTCGATGCGGCGAGACAGGCGAGTGACTCGGGTTCGAGTCCCTCGGTTGCGATCACGATCACGTTGACTCGGTCCTGGGTCTGGCGGATACACGCCTCGTCGCCGGAACCGGCGGTGATGATGTCGTAGAGATCGACCTCGAAGTCGATCGTCCGACCACAGACACCACCCCTCTCGTTGGCCATCTGAACGATCGTCTCCCAGGTGGCTGCCTGGTCACCGAGTTGCTCGGTGAGGTTGATGTTCAACCGAACGAGCGCTTCGAGGTCGAGCGTGATGACGCTGAGTGAAACCGTGTCCTCGTCCGCACCGGCGACAGCAGACACCTGCCCGCTGCACTCCAGGAGTTCGGGGACGCCCCCGTAGGCCAACTCAGGCAGCACGACGGTGTAGGCGCCGTCCTCGATGTTGTCGTAGGACATGCTGAATGCGGTACCGAAGTACTTATTGTTGAGCGCCGCGAGGGTGCCGTCGTCCTTCATCGACTGGAGAGCCGCGTTGAACGGGGCCACCAGGTCGCTGCCCTCGGTGAAGGCGAACCCGAGCGGATCCGACACGAGGACCTCGTCCAGCATGGAGACCGAGTCGGAGTTCTCGCCCTGGTAACCCTGGCCGGCCACGTCGTCCATGATCACGGCGCACACGTCGCCGGTGATCAGGGCCTGCACGGCGAAGGCGAACGACTCGAACGCTGCGATCCTGGACTCGCCGACCACATCGACCGAAAGGTCGTAGTTGGTCGTACCGGTCATCGAACCGACGGTGCAGTCGGACGCCTCGAGGTCGGCTCGGGAGCCGATCTCGCCACTGTCCTTGGACACCAGGATCTTCTGGTCGGTGCTGATGAAGCTGATCGAGAAGTCGACGACCTTGTCACGCTCGGCGGTGATCGTGATGCCGCCGGCAGCCATGTTGAACTGACCCTCGCCGGTGGCGATGATCGTGCCGTCCCACACGAACTCCTGGAAACTCGGCACACAGTTGATCCGTGCACAGATCTCGTCGAGTGCGTCGTAGTCCCAGCCCGTGGGCACGCCGGTATCGGCCGGGATGTAGCTGAACGGCAGGTAGGCGTTGTCGACCGCGATCGTCACGACACGACCACCCAGGTCGGGCAGCTCGACACCGACAACGACGTCGCCGACCTGCTGGCCGCCCAGTGGGGCGTATTCGTAGACCACGTTGTTGGTC
>CAJXIS010000088.1 GCA_913054115.1 uncultured Acidimicrobiaceae bacterium
AGGCCGTCGCCCAGTGGTGCCTCACCGTCAAGGACGCCGACGAGCGCAAGGTGGGCCGGGACGTGTTCAACGCCATGAACGAGTTGGCGTTGGCCTCGATCCCGGGCTTCTTCGCCGCCCGCAGCGGTAGCGGCGCCCGGGCGTTCGGCGTCCACCGGGCAGGGACGATTCCTGCCGAGCTCGTGCCACAGCACGTCGTGGTCCTGGGCGGCGACCGCACCGTCGTCGACTCGGCCGCACCGGCGGGTGACGTCACCGTCGCGCCGGCGCCCGCACCTGCCGCCGCGACTCCGACGGGGCCGACCGTGCCCGCGCCGATCGGCCGCGTGGTCGGCACCCGATCGGGCGACAAGGGCGGCGACGCCAACCTCGGCGTCTTCGCCCGCACCCCCGAGGCATGGGCATGGCTCGACGACTTCCTCACCACCGACAGGCTCCGCCGACTCCTCCCCGAGGCCGCCGACCTCGAGATCGAGCGTCACCCGTTGCCCAACCTGCTGTCGGTCAACTTCGTGATCCGGGGGCTGCTCGGCGAAGGGGTCGCCGCCTCGACCCGCCAGGACGGCCAGGCCAAGGGACTGGGCGAGTGGCTGCGGGCACGCGTCGTCGATGTCCCCGAATCGCTCCTCGGTTCGGCATGAGCCTCACGACGGCGACTCCCGGCCTTCTCGATCGGCTCCGCGACGTCCCGGCCCCCCTGCCGGTCCTCGACCGTGTACGCGAGCAACAGCTGACGGACCGGCAGCGGGACCTTCTCGACCGGCTGGTCGAGCTCTTCGACGAAGGATTCGCCCACCTCACCATGGCCGACCTGGCCGCCCGCCTGAACTGTTCGCTGCGCACCCTCTACGAACTGGCCCCCAGCCGCGACGAGCTGGTGCTCACCGTCATCGACCGCAACCTGCGATCGATCGGACGAACCGCCCGTGGCGCCATCCACCCCGACATGGCACCGCTCGAGGCGATCCAGGGCTACCTCGAGGCCGCCAACGTGGCCGTCGCAGGCACCACCGAGGCCTTCGCCCGCGACCTGGCCTCCCTGCCCGCCTGCCAGCGGCTGAGCGACCAGCACTCCGACTACCTCGTCGCCGTCACCCGCTGCCTGCTCGACCTGGCCGTCGAACGGGGCGACATCGTCGACGTCGACACCACCGCCGTCGCCCGGGTGATGGCCTCGCTGGGCCGCAACTTCTCGCGGCTCGACGTCTTCACCACCCTGCGGACCACGCCGAAGGAGGCCGCCGACGCGGTCCTCGACCTCCTGATGCGCGGCCTCACCACCCACCGAGCCTGACCCCCGGAGGTTTCATCATGCACGTCACCGAGGTCGCCACCGACCTGGCGGCCGAGCAGCAGGTCCTCGACGACCTCCTCGCCGGGATCGCCGACGCCGACTGGGCCACACCGACACCGAGTCCCCGTTGGAACGTGGCCGACCAGGTCGCCCACCTCACCTACTTCGACGGCACCGCTGCGCTCGCCATCAGCAACCCCGACCGCTTCCGCACGGCGCTCGACGACCTCATGGGCGTCTCCGGCGGGGGCGCAGAGGCCGTCGACGACCTCACCCTGGGGCGCGCCAGGAAGATGCCGCCCTCCGAGGTGTTCGGGGCCTGGCGGACCAATCGCAGCCTGCTCGCCGACGCCGCTGCCACGCTCGCCGACGACACCCGGGTCATCTGGTACGGGCCGTCCATGGGCGCCAAGTCCTTCCTCACGGCCCGACTCATGGAGGTCTGGGCCCACGGCCAGGACATCGTCGACACGCTCGGCCTCGACCGGCCGGCCAGCGATCGGCTGCGCCACGTGGCCCAACTGGGGGTGATCACCCGCGGCTGGTCGTACGTGAACCGCCGGATGGACGTTCCCGAGGGAGAGGTCCGGGTCGAGTTGGCCGCACCCGGCGGCGAGTGGACCTGGGGCCCGGACGACGCCCAGAACACCGTCCGGGGTGATGCCGAGGACTTCTGCCTCGTCGTCACCCAGCGCCGGCACGCCGACGACACGGAGCTCGAGATCGAGGGCGAGGTCGCACGCGACTGGCTGCTCCTGGCGCAGGCCTTCGCCGGCCCTCCAACCGACGGCCCAGCCGTGGGGAGCACCTGATGTCCGTCGTCCTGACCCAACTCAGCGACGGCGTCCTCACCGTGACGCTGGCCGACGAGGAGAACCGCAACGCCCTCAGCGGCCGACTGGTCGAAGAGCTCAACGACGCCCTCGACGCAGCCGACGGTGACCCCGAGGTGAGGGTCGTCGTCCTCACCAACTCGGGCCGGGTGTTCTGCGCCGGCGCCGACCTGTCCGAGCGCTCGTCCGGAAAGGGCAGCGGCACCCGCAAGCCGGTCGACCCGTCCCGCCTGTTCTCCCGCTTCGCCAAGTCGCCGAAGGTCTACGTGGGCCGGATCGCCGGACACTGCGTCGCCGGAGGCATGGGTCTGGCCGCCGCCATGGACATCTCGATCGCCGTCGACGACGCCAAGTTCGGCTTCACCGAGACCCGCATCGGAGTCGCCCCGGCCATGATCTCCGTCGTCTGCCTCCCGAAGATGCGTCGGGCCGACGCCAGCGCCGCCTACCTGCGGGGCAACCGGTTCCTCGCCCCCGAGGCGGTGCGCCTGGGACTCATCAACCAGGCCGTCCCCGCCCATGAACTCGACGCCGCCGTGGATGCCGTCGTCAGCGACGTCCTGGCCTGCGGGCCAGGGGCCCTCGCCGCCGCCAAGCAACTGCTCGCACAGGTCCCCGACATGCCCGTCGACGAGGCCTTCGCCTGGACCGGCGAACTCTCGGCGTCCCTCTTCCGAAGCGACGAGGCCAAAGAAGGCATGCAAGCCTTCCTCGACAAGCGCCCACCCCCCTGGGCGCGCTGACAAGGGAGCACACCATGACGCACGGAGGCTCGATCGCCGCACGGGCACTGAAGGACGCTGGTGTCGGCGCCATCTTCACGCTGACCGGCGGGCACATCATGCCGATCCTCGACGGGGCCCTCGACGAGGACATCCCGGTCATCGACGTGCGCCACGAGCAGGCCGCCGTCCACGCAGCCGACGCCTACAGCCGCCTCAACCCCGGGCGCATCGGCTGCGCCGTCCTGACCGCCGGCCCGGGCGTCACCGATGGCGTGACCGGCATCGCCAACGCCTGGCGGGCCAACAGCCCGATCCTCGTGATCGGCGGCCAGGGACCTTTCTCGAGCCTGCGCCGCGGCTCGCTGCAGGAGATGGACCACGTCGGGATGATCCGTCCCATCAGCAAGTGGGCCGACGCCTGCTTCCAGACCGACCGCATCCCCGAGTACATCGAGATGGCGGTGCGCACCGCCGTTTCCGGGGTCCCGGGGCCGGCCTTCCTCGAGATCCCGATCGACGTCCTCATGGCCCCCGCCTCGTTCGACGACGCCCGCTTCCCCACCGTGCGCACCACGCCGCCGATGGTCCGACCCGACCCCGCCGACCTCCAGGCCGCCCTCGACGTGTTGGCAGCCGCCGAGCGGCCGGTGCTGCTTGGCGGGACCGGCGTCAAGTGGTCGCAGGGAGGCGCAGCGCTGGCCCGGTTCGCCGAGGCCACCCGGATCCCCGTCTACCTCAACGGCATGGGTCGGGGCATGCTGCGCGCCGACCACCCGCAGTTCTTCAACCGCACCCGCCGCCAGGCGATGAAGGAGTGCGACGTCTTCATGTTGGTCGGCTCACCGCTCGACTTCCGGCTCCGGTTCGGCGCCTCGGTGCCCGCCGACGCCCGGATCATCCAGTTCGACATGGACGCAACGCTGATCGGCCAGAACCGCTCCGCCGACGTGGGCGTGGTCGGCAACATCGGCGCCGCACTCGAGCTCCTGACCGACCTGCTGGAGGAGACCGGTTCCTCGCTCGACTTCAGCGCATGGAGCGACCGCCTGCGGGCCGACGAGGACGCCGCCGCAGCGGCCCTCGAGTCACAGCTCACCTCCGACGAGAGCCCCGTCGATCCCCTCCGCTTCGCCGCCGAGATCCGCGACTTCATCGACGAGGACACGATCCTCATCGGCGACGGCGGCGACATCGTGGCCCAGTCGTCGAAGGTGATCCCGGTCCTGCGGGAGAACTGCTGGATGGACCCGGGGCCGCTCGGCACCCTCGGCGTCGGGATGCCGTTCGCCCTGGCCGCCCAACACTCGTTCCCCGACCGGCGGGTCCTGATCATCTACGGCGACGGGGCGTTCGGCCTCAACGGCTTCGAGTACGACACGGCGGTCCGGTTCGGTCTGCCGATCGTCGGCATCGTGGGCAACGACGCCGCATGGGGACAGATGCTGCGACCCCAGGTCGGCCTGTACGGCGCCGACCGCAAGGTCGCCGTCGACCTGGCGCCGACCCGCTACGACCGCGTGGTCGAGGCGTTGGGCGGCCACGGCGAGTACTGCGAACGGCCCGACGAGATCCGCCCGGCGCTGGAGCGGGCGTTCGCCGCCGGGAAGCCGGCGCTCGTCAACGTGATGATCCGCAAGGACGAGGGCTCCCTCAAGGGCAGCACCTACATGTGACCCGGTGGCCCGGTGCCGGCGACTACGGGCCGGTGGCGGCTGGCCGGTCGGTGGCGCTCCACTGCGACCACGACCCGACGTAGAGGCGTCCGCGACCCAACCCGGCGTGCTCCATGGCGATGAGGTCGTGGCAGGCGCTGACCCCCGATCCGCAGTAGGCGACCACCTCGGCGGCATCGGTGACGCCGAGCGATTCGTAGTGATCCCGCAGTTCGTCGGGCGACCGGAACCGGCCCCCGTCGAGGTTGGCTGCGAACGGGGCGTTGCGGGCCCCAGGGACGTGTCCTGGCCGCGCGTCGACCGGCTCGGTCTCGCCACGGAAGCGCTCGGGGCTGCGGGCGTCGAGGACGATTCCCGACCCGGCGTGCCCCGCCACCTGCCCGATGTCGGCGAAGGCGTCGTCGGGCCACGGGCGCACCGGGCAGTCGACGGCGGATCGCTCAACCGTCCCGGTCTCCAGGGGCCCGTCCCAGGCCTGCACTCCACCGTCGAGCAGGAACGCGTCATGGCCGAGCACCCGCAGCATCCAGACCAGGCGGCCGGCGCTCATGCCCCCGCTGTCGTCGTAGGCGACGACCGCATCGTCCGGCCCGATGCCGAGGGCGCCCAGCGCTTCGGCGAAGTGCTCGGCCGTGGGCAGCGGATGGCGCCCGCCTTCGGGGCTGGGAGGCGCCGTCAGGTCACGGTCGAGATCGACGAAGACCGCCCCGGGGAGGTGGCCTGCCGCGTGGGCCTCGCGCCCGGACCGTCCGTCGAGGTACCAGCGGACATCGCAGAGGACGACATGGAGGCGAGGGAGTTCCCCTACATCGACGATCACCCCGAGAGGTTGCACCCGACGATGTTGGCAGACCGTGCCGTCAGGGGGCGACCAGCGGCCAGGGTTCGAGTTGCTCCCATGCGGCGGCGAGGCCGAGGACCGTGCGGTCCTCGTGCTGGCGCCCCATGAGCTGGAGCCCCACCGGCAGGCCGTCGACCAGCCCGGCCGGCACCGAGACCGCCGGGTTTCCCGAGATGTTGGCCGGGATGGTGAGGGCGCCGTTGTTGCCCGCCGGCGACTTCTCGCCGGCGACGCGGGTGTTCGACTCGATCTCGGCCGGGAACGCCACATCGGGGTTCGAGGCACAGATCACGACATCGACCTGGTCGAACAGCGCCGCCATGCGCTCGTTGGCCTCGGTCCGGCCTGCCTCCACGCGGGCGGCGACACCGAGGTCGAACCGCTCGAGGCCCATGCGCATCCCGAAGGCCATCGACCTGGTCATCTGGCCCTCGCAGCCGGGCCACAGGTCGCCCACCTCCAGATAGAGGCCGACCTGGTTGGCGATCGCCCACTCCCAGTCGATGCGCGGCAGCGACACCTCGACATCGACGAGCTCGAGGCCGAGTGCACCGACCAGCCGATGGCCGGCGTCGAGCACCCGCTCCCTGACCGCATCGGAGAGCATCGCCGACCCGAGGTCCGGGGAGATGACCACCCGCAGGCCGCGCAGGTCGGTCGCTCCCAGGTCGGCCTCCCAGCCCGCCTCGGCCGGGAGGCTGAAGGGGTCCCGCGCGTCGAAGCCGGCGCACACGTCGTACCAGCGGGCCGCATCCCTGACCGAGCGGGCGAGGCACCCCGACACGATGGTCATCGGGGCGATCGTGGTGTCGGGGCCGCGGGGGATCCTGCCGGCGGTGCCCTTCATGCCGACCAGGCCGCAGAACCCGGCCGGGATGCGGATCGACCCGCCCCCGTCGCCACCGGTGGCGATGGGCACGAGGCCCCCGGTCACGGCGGCTGCGCTGCCGCCCGAGGAGCCGCCCGGCGTCGCATCCGGGCGCCACGGGTTGCGGGTGATGCCGTTGAGCCTCGTCGTGGAACAGTTGAGGCCGCCGAACTCGCTGGCCGTCGTGAGGCCGATCAGGTTGGCCCCGGCCGCCCGGAGGCGGGCGATCATCGTCAGGTCGTGCGGGGCGATGCGATCGGCGAACAGCAGGGACGCATGGGTGTCGGGCCACCCCTCGACCTGGTGGAGCTCCTTGACGCCTACGGGCACGCCACCCAGCGGGAGCGATACGTCGGCGGCCTCTGCACGTGCGAGCGCTCCCTCGGCATCGACGAACGAGAAGGCGTTCAGGTCGCTGGATTCGATCGCTGCCAACGTCGCCAGGGCCTCGTCGACGGGCGACCGCTCGCCGTTTCGAAAGGCCTCGACCAACGACACGACGTCGCCCCGCCATGTCCGGTCAGCGCCGGTCATTCGGGCAGCTCCGGCGCCCAGGCCGAGCCGTTGATGTGGCTGCCGCCGTCTGCGAAGAGCGTGTTGCCCGTCAGGTAGCGGCTGCCCTCGCCGGCGAGGAAGACCACGACCGGGGCGATGTCCGTGAGCGGATCGCCGATCCGGCCCATCGGGTTGTGCTGGTCGACGACATCCGCCATCTCGGGGTGCTCAGCCATCACCCGGCGAAACGCCGCCGACTTTGCAGCCGGGCACAGGGCGTTCGCGGTGATGCCGTACTGAGCCCACTCCCTGGCCACGGTCCGGGTCAGCGAACGCAGGGCCTCCTTGGCCGAGTTGTACTCGGCGGTGCCGATGTGGGCGTTGACGCCGTTCAGCGAGCACAGGTTGACGATGCGCCCGTAGCCGTTCGCCTTCATCGTGGGGAAGGCCGTCCGCATCGCCCACATCGGACCGTAGAAGCCGACGCCGAACCCGCGCTCGAACAGCGCGTCCTCCTTGTTCTCGACGCGGCTCAGCCGACCGCCACCCCAGGCGTTGTTGACGAGGATGTCGATGGTGCCCCAGGCGTCGAGCGTCGCCTGCACCATGGCCTCGACCTGTTCCCGGTCGCTGACATCGACGGGCTGGAAGAGGGCTGCATCGCCCAACTCCTTGGCGACGGCACGGCCCGTCTCCTCGTTCAGCTCCGCCACGACGACCCGGGCGCCCTCGGCGACGAAGGCGTGTGCGATTCCACACCCGATGCCGTCACCGGCCCCGGTCACGATGGCGACTCGCCCGTCCAATGCTCCCATGTTGTGTTCCCCTCGTGCGGTCAGTCCCGGCTCGTGGTCAGATCATCGACCGGTACCAGGCGGGTCTCCACATCGGGCAGTTCGCCTGTGGATCGGAACCAGCGCAGGGCGACGGAGCCCTCCGGGTTTCCGGCGGTGTCGAGCCAGTTCGGAAGACCGGGATCGCGGTGGGCGACCACGATCCGCACCGTCCCATCCGCCTCGGCCACGGCGTTGGCGTGGTTGACCGACGCCGGCCGCTCCCTCCAGTCGACGGTCTCGCCCCAGATGCTCATGAGCACCACGTTCCAGTAGTCGGCCTCGCCACCGGGGGCGATCTCGATGACCCAGGCCTCGTCGGGCCCCAGCCGGAAGTACCCCGACCGGTAGCGCACGTTGGCGGGCGTGAGCAGGTCGCCGTCGTCCCGCATCGGCGGAAAGGTGTTCACGAGGGCGGGGTCGGACTGCTGTCGCTTGAGGTCCATCCACCAGCCGAACGCTCCCGAGACGAAGAGTGCAGCCAACCCGAGGTGGGCCTCGGTCCACTCGTCGTCGATCCTCGGCGCCGGCTCCGCTGCCGGAACCCTCCG
>CAJXIS010000089.1 GCA_913054115.1 uncultured Acidimicrobiaceae bacterium
ACTCAGCCCGAGGGCGATGCCCACCAGGGGCAGGACCACCATGCGCCCCTCGCGGGCGGTCATCACCAGGAAGCCACCGGTCCCGCCGCGGAGGAGACGGCCCCGGTGCAGGCGGAAGACCTGGCGCAGGCCACCGCCGTGGCGTCCGTCGAGCGGTGCCAGGTAGGGGCCACCGCGCAGTTCCGGGAGGACCGCCAGGGTGCCGAGGGCGGCGGTGACCCCCGCAACCACGAAGGTCGCCCGGAATCCCACGGCGTCCACGAGGACACCGCCGACCGCCGGCCCGAGCAGGAAGGAGAAGCGCATCGAGCCGCCCATGAGCGCCATCGCCCGCCCTCGCAGGCCGATCGCCACGGCGCTGGTGAGATGCGTCTGACGGGAGAGCATCACCCCGACGGTCGCCGAACCGAACAGCAGTTGCAGGGCGACGAGCACCGCCATCGACCCGGTCGTACCCATGAAGGCTGCAGCCACTGCCATGAGGAGGAGCGACCCGGCCGCCACCCTGCCCTGTCCCACCCGGTGGGTGAGGGTTCCGGCGATCAGTGCGCCACCTGCCGCTCCACCGCCGGCAGCGCCGAGCACGAGGCTGGTGCCGGCGATGCCAATCCCCTGGTCGGCGAGGTGCAGGGGCAGGACGGGGATGAGGATCCCCATGGCCAGGCTCGAACAGACCCAGGGCAGGTAGACCGGTCGGACCTGGGCCCGGAGTTGTCCGAAGCTGCCGTCGGCAGCCACCGGTGGCTCAGTCCTCGAGCGCCTCGGACTCGGGCAGGCGGATCATGGGGATGGACCGCTCGGTCTTGGCCTGGTAGTCGGCGTAGAAGGCCCGGTCAGCGGTCATCAGGGCCCACAGGTCGTCGCGCTCCGGTCCCTCCAGGACCTGGTGCTCAGACCAGTGGAGGCCGTGCTGGGTGCGGACCTTCACGCCCGGGTTGGCGTCGCGGTCCCGCAGGTTCAGCACCCATGCCGGGTCCTTCACCGCACCGGCGAACGAGCCGATGACCACCCGCTCGCCATTCGCATCGCGCCAGAACGGAAGCGCCACACGGTGCACGTTTCCGCTCTTGCGGCCCACGGTGTAGAGCATCACGTGGTGCATGCCGGCAGTCACCCAGACGGCCGGGTCGCTGCTCGTCTCCATGGCCTCGACGTGCATCTTCGTGATCTCGATGATCTGTTCGTGGGTGGGGGTCTCCCAGTCCATGACGATGTGCTGATCGGCGGATTCGCCGGGGGGAAGTTCGTTGCTCATGGGCGCACGGTAGCCCGGCGCTCCGTCCGGCCCGCACCCCGGAGAATCCCCACGGCCCGGTCGGTATACGGGTGGCACCGTGGCAGGCTGTGTCCGCATGAGCGACGCACTCACCACCGGTACAACGGACAGCGCCACCGATCTCGCCGCACGGCGGTTCAGCCGCTCGATGGTCGTGTCGGGCGTCCGCTGCATGCTCACCTACGTCGTGTTTCCGTGGCTGCTTCCGGCGCTCGGCTGGGCCGGAGGCGTCGGGCCCTGGATCGGCCTGCCGATCGGCCTCCTGGCCATCGGCTTCAACTTCGACAGCATTCGTCGCTTCCGCGCCTCGGACCACCGGATGCGAGTGCCGGTCATGGTCATCAACGCCGGCGTCATCGCCCTGCTGACCGTGCTCGTCGTGGGCGACCTCACCGACCTGTTCGGCTGATTCCTTCGGCCGGCTCCTTCGGCCGGCTCCCGGCGGCAGCGCCTCAGCCCCTGAACCGGCCCACTCGGCCCTCGCCGGTCGGGAACACCTCCGCAAGGAAGGCCTCGCTGGCCGGTTCCAGACACCGGTAGAGCCCGGCAACCATCTGCAGGTAGCGCCGGTCGATCCCGTCGTCCGTGAGGAGTGCCTCCGGCAGTTCGGGCGACCGGAGCACGACACGGCGGTGGGCGTCGACCAGCAGCGTCCGGACGAGGTACGCGTCGATGGGATCCAGCCCGCCTGCCGACTCCCGGAGAGGCGAGAACCTGTCGATGACGACCTGTCTGTGTCCGGCCGGCTCCGGTGAACGGAGGGCAACGGCCGCCAATGCTTCCGCATCGAGCCCGGGGAGGGAGGGCTCGCCGCGGGTGACGAACCGGATGCCTTTGCGGGCCTCCGGGGTGAGGTCGTCGACGGGGAAGCCGCAGCACTGGAGATGGGCGTCGCGTCGGCATCCGTCGCCAACCTGCTCCCCGCCTGGCAGGACCTCGTGGTCGCCCGCTTCGGACCGGTCGACTGGCAGATGGTCGCGCCGCCGGCGCAGGACGGGCGCCGCCTCCGGAGCGCCGACTTCGCCGCCCGCTACACCCGGATGCGCGAGGTCTACATGCTGGACCCGGCCGCCGTCTGGTAGCCGGCGGCTCCCACCTACAGTCGCCACTGTGGACGAACAGCCGGAGCCTCCCCCGATCGCCAGCGGGCCGGCCCGTTGGCTCTGGTTCCTCCTCGGCATCGTCTCGCTCGCCCTTGGCGGCCTGGGGGTGATCGTCCCCGGCCTACCCACCACGATCTTCCTCATCATGGCCGCCGGGTGCTTCGCCCGCTCCTATCCCCGACTCGAGCAGTGGATCCTGGACCTGCCGCGTGTGGGGTCGATGGTCCGCGACTATCGGGCGGGACTCGGAATGCCCCGCCGGGCCAAGGTCTGGGCCATCTCGATGATCGTCGCCGCCTGCGGGGTCAGCGTCGGTCTGCTGATCGACCCCGTCGCCGTCCGGCTGCTGGTCGCCGCCGTGGGCCTGGTGGGGGTCTGGTTCGTGGGCTGGCGGGTCCCGACCCGGGAGCAGGTGCTGGGCGCCGGTTGACGACTGCGCCCGCCTAGTCCGTCAGAAACGCCGCCCGGACCTCGAAGGCGATCTCCTCGTCGGGGCGGAATGCCCTGGCGGTTGCAATCGTCGCCAGTGAGAGCGTCCCGGCGAAGGCGAAGGGTGCCTCGTAGGCGCTGCTGACCCCCGTCGGGTTGTGGCCGAGGTCCATGCCGACCGGCGAGATCATGGTGGGGATCAGGGGGATGTCCGCCTCGGCCGAAGGCACACCGTTGACCAGCAGCCACGCCCGGCCCGGTCCTCGCCGTACCCGCTGCTGCTGCACCTCGAGGACGCTTCGTCCCGTGGGCACCCGGTCCTCGGATCGCAGGACCGTGTGGGTCGTGAAGGAGTTGTGGTCGTATACCAGGTGTCCGTCGACGTCGACGTAGACGACGAGCCCGTTGTTGAACGTGCCGAACGCAAGCAGGACGCCGGCTTCGTCGCCCACCGGCCGGTCGACCTCGAACCGCATCACCCAGTTGCGCGCCCCGAGCGGTGGCGCCGCCTCGGGCGGGATCCGCGGCACCGGGGGGTGGTAGGTGAAGTGGTCGCGGTTCGCAGGAGTGCCCGGCGTGGGGTGGCCGGAGAACAGGTTGCCGGCCCGGTCCATGATCGGGAGGACGCCGTAGCGCTCGGCCTCCGACCAGAACAGGTCGATCATCTGCTGGAGCCGCTCAGGCTCGGCGGCCGCCAGGTCGTGGCATTCGGAGAAGTCGCTGTCGAGGTGGAACAACTCCCAGTTGTCCTCGTTGAGGCCTCCCTCGAAGGCGTGGAACGGATCGTGCTCGTGCATCGACACCGCCTTCCAGCCGTCGGCCCAGATCGCCCGGTTCCCCTGCATCTCGAAGTACTGCGTGGTCTTCCGGGTCGGCACCGCCGAGTCATCGACCGCATCGGCTCCGAACGTGTAGGCGAGGCTGGTGCCCTCGACGGGCTGCTGCTCGACGCCCTTGATGGCTTCGGGCACCTCGATGCCGAGGACCTCGAGGACGGTCGGGGCGAGGTCGATCACGTGGTGGAACTGCGAACGGACCTGTCCGTTGACCGAGGCGTCGATGCCGTTCGGCCAGGACACGATCAGCGGGTCGCGGACGCCGCCGGAGTGGGTGTGCGACTTGTACCAACGACCCGGATTGTTGCCGACCTGTGCCCAACCGCGTGGGTAGTTGGTGTTGCTCCTCCGGGTCCCGATGTCGTCGATGCGACGGACCATCTCGTCGAGCGGCTGCGGGATCCCGTTGAAGTAGCGGAACGTGTCCGTGATGCCGCTCTCGAATCCCTCACGGGAGGCGCCGTTGTCGCTCAGCGCCATGATGAGCGTGTCATCGGCCAGGTCCAGTTCGTCGAGGGCGTCGAGGAGGCGGCCGACCTGGGCGTCGGTGTGGTCGAGCATGGCGGCGAAGGCCTCCTGCAGGCGGCAGGCCACCCGCTGCTCGTCGCCGCTGAGGTCCTCCCAGGGGCGCACACCGGGGTTCCGGGGGGCCATCTCGGTGCCTGGGGGGATCACCCCCATCTCGAGCTGGCGCTCGTGGACTCCCTGCCGGCAGGCGTCCCAACCCTCGTCGAAGCGACCCCGCCACTTCGCCAGGTAGTCGTCGGGCGCCTGATGCGGGGCGTGCGTGGCACCGAACGCCAGGTACAGGAAGAAGGGTCGTTCCGGGACCAGGGACTCCTTGGTGCGGATCATCCCGATCGCCTGGTCGAGCAGGTCCTCGCTGACGTGGTAGCCCTCGTCGGGGGTGCGGGGCACGGGCGTCGGCCGGTTGTCCTCGGACAGTTCCGGGTGGAACTGGTCGGTCTCGCCCTGCATGAACCCGTAGAACCGGTCGAAGCCCCGCTGCAGCGGCCAGTCGGTGAAGGGGCCGGCAGCGGACGCCTCCCGCATCGGCGTGAGGTGCCACTTGCCAACGGCGAAGGTCGCGAACCCCTCCCCGTGGAGGATCTCGGCGAGGGTCCCGGCGCTGGCGGCGATGCGGCCACGCATGTTCGGGTAGCCGGTGTCGAAGTTGGCAAGCGCCCGCATCCCGACGGAGTGGTGGTTGCGGCCGGTCAGCAGGCACGCCCGGGTCGGCGAACAGAGCGCCGTGGTGTGGAAGTTGTTGTAGCGCAGGCCCCGTGCCGCCAATCGGTCGAAGTTGGGCGTGTCGACCAGCCCGCCGAAACAGCCGAGGTGTCCGAATCCGGTGTCGTCGAGCAGGATCACCACGACGTTGGGCGTGCCCTCCGGTGGCAGGACCGGTTCGGGCCACCACGGCTCCGACTCGCTGGTGGTTCGACCGATCACGCCCTGGAAGTCGTCGTTGTGCATCTCTTTTCCTCCGGTTCAGCTCGGCGCCGCGAGCGATGCGGCGAGGCGGTCGATCGTCGGACGTAGGACCATCGTGTAGGTGTCGGCGACGGCCACATCGCGGTGGGCCGCCTGTGCCGCCTGACGGTCCGGATCGTCGAGCACGGCGTTGAAGGCCCGCAGGCTCGGGAAGGCGTTGAAGTGCGCCTGGTCCCAGGCGCGCCCGTCGCCCACGATCGTGCCCTCGACCCCGAACCACCCCAGGACCCGCCGGCCCTGGGCGACCACCACCGGCTTGGCCGCCTTCTGGTAGGCGGCGATGCCGGTCTCCGACGCATCCTCGTGGAAGCGGAGCAGGTGGAACACGACGATCGGCCCGTCCTCGTCCGTGGGCGGATGGGGCACCTCGGCCCAGGCAGGCTCTGTGGCGTCCGTGGAGTCTGTGGCCTGCGCCGACGACAGGTCGCGAGGTGGACCGAGTGGCAGGCAGCCGGCGACGATCGTCTGGGCCATCCCGGCCTCCTTGTGGACGTGCCTCTCCTGGAAATCGGGACGTGCCTGCATCTCGATGAACGAACGGCGGGTCGGGTAGCGCACCACCGCCACCCGGTCCCATCTGGGTGCGTCCCCGAGGATCTGCTGCTCGACTTCGCCCATGAACGCCACCTCGGCGCCGAGGTCCGAGAGGATGTCGAGCGGTGCGTAGCGCTCGTCGGCCTCACGGCCGCTGATGCCGCTCTTTCCGTCCGCGTACACCGCTTCCCCGCGGTAGTGCATGAGGTTGACCATCCAGACGGGCCCGTCCTCCTCCGGTGGGCAGGTCGCCATCCGCATCGCGTAGTCCCGATCCACCTGTCCGTAGCCGGGTGCGGTCGTCGTCATGCGAGGGTTCCTCCCCCGGTGCCGGCTGACTGCGCGGCGACAACGTCGAGGATCGCCGTTGCCACCTCGTGGGGGCGATCCTCCTGGACGAAGTGGCCGGCTCCCTCGATGGTGCGATGGGCCTGTCCCCGTGTCCCCGGCACCTTGGCGTGGAAAACCGCCTCACCACCCTTCGTCACCGGATCGCGGTCCGAGAATGCGACGAGGAAGGGACGTTCGAAGCCCTCGAGTGAGCGCCATGCCGCCTTGTTGTCAGCACATGCGGGATCATCCGGGCTGGTCGGCACCAACGACGGGAAGATCCGGGCGCCTGCGGTGTAGCCGTCATCCGGGAAGGGGGCGTCGTAGGCGGCGACCACCTCGGCGGAAAGGTCGCTCGTGCATCCGCCGGCGATGATCGTGCCGATCGGGAAGTGCGGTGACTCCTGCGAGAACCGCTGCCACTCGAGGAAGGCGTCGCTGGCCGGCCCGTGGCCGGTCGGGAGCCCGGTGTTGCTGACGACGACGCCGGCGAAGCGTTCGGCGTCCGATGCGACGAGGCGGAGGCCGAGCAGGCCGCCCCAGTCCTGGCCGAAGAAGGTGATCCCGGTCAGGTCCAGATGGTCGACGACGACCTGGCGAAGCCAGGCGACATGGCATGCGTAGGTGTAGTCGGCCTGCTCCGTGGGCTTGTCGCTGCGACCGAAGCCGACAAGGTCCGGGGCGACGACGCGATGGCCGGCCTCGACGAGGGGTGGGATCACATGGCGGTACAGGAAGCTCCAGGACGGCTCGCCGTGGAGCAGGAGCACCGGGGGCGCGTCCCGTGGGCCCTCGTCGAGATAGTGCATGCGGAGGCGGCCACCTTCGCCGTCGTCGATGTCCGCATAGTTCGGGTCGAAGGGAAAGTCGGGCAGGTCGGCAAAGCGCTCGTCGGGGGTACGCAGTGTCTTCATCGAAGCTCCTTCACCGGCACGGTCGATGCCCTCGTCGTTGACGGTCGATCGGGACCCCGGCCCACGGCAGGTCCGCTCATCCGGCCGAGTCGAGGAGCGGGAGTGGATCCATGCCGAGCATCGACCGGTAGGTGTTGTGGTAGTGGTGCAGGGCTGGTTCGTTGCGGCCGAACAGCAGGCTCGGGAGGGTGCCCGAGTCGGCCGACCGCTGCTGGCTGGCGCTCACGGCGTAGTCCTCGTCTCGGATGATCTCGCCGAACCTCGTGCCGACCATGGCGAACAGGTCCGCTGTCTCGGCGTTCGCTGCCGGGCCGGGCCGCAGGTAGAAGTCGATGCGGCTGCAGTGGGCACCGGGTTGTTCCGGGTCCGGGTAGGCGCGCACCAGGTAGACGCCTGCCTCGAAGGGCATCAGCTGGATGTTCGGGAAGAGCCAGTACACCGGCAACGTCGCCACGGTGATGTCCCAGTCGTCCTCGGGGAGGTGGCGCATCTCGTCGATCTCGCGCCTGCACAGCAGCATCCGGTGGTTCCGGCCGAACGTGTCATAGCACTGGACGTTGCCGTGGAAGTGGTGGTTCAGGGTGTCCCGGTGCAGGACCGGGAAGTGGTAGGTCTCGCCGAAGGTGTCCATGGCCAGCTTCCAGTTGCAGGCCACCTCGTAGCGGTCCTGGCCGAGGTACACGAGTTCGCCGAGGTTCCAGGATGCCAGCTCGGCGCAGAGGTCGGTGCCCAGCTGCTCCTCGAGGTCGATGCTCCCGGCCGGATCCGGGTGGACCCAGAGCAGGCCGTCCCGTTCGACGGACGGGAGCTGGATGAGCCCGTTGCAGGAGCGGTCGACGTCCCCGAAGTGTTCCTCCTTCGGGAGGGCCACGAGGGCGCCGTCGTCGGCGTAGGTCCACTGGTGGAAGGGACACGAGAAGCGCCGCTCCGAACCGCGCTCGCGTTCTTCGAGGATCGCTCCCCGGTGCCTGCACGAGTTCACGAAGGCACGGAACTTCCCGTCCTGGGAGCGTGTGGCGAGGATCGCCGTCTTCAGGTCGAAGGTGGTGAGGAAGGTCCCGGGCCCGGGAAGGTCGCAAGACAGCCCGACCAGCTGTGGATGTCCGGCGAAGAACACTTCCTGCTCCCGCTCGGCGAGTTCCGGGTCCGTGTACACCCAGGAGGGGTTGCGGCGGAAACCACCCGCATCGA
>CAJXIS010000090.1 GCA_913054115.1 uncultured Acidimicrobiaceae bacterium
ACGCAGACGTTGGACGGTCGTTCGACGGGTTCGGTCACAGGGCGCTCCTCAGGGTCGCCATCGACGTTACGACCGGATCACCACCGCTGTCGAACCGCCTTCTGTCGACAATGGCTGGAGCGACGCATCACCCACTGGCGTCATTCGCGGGTCGTCGGAAGGACCTCGTCGAAGGTGTCGAGGTTGCGCAGGTCGGGGAACCAGCGCCACCACAACGCCACCACGACGATCGTGCCCACCCCGCCGAACACGACGGCCCCGACCAGGCCCATCACGGCCGCTGTCAGCCCCGATTCGGCTGCACCGAGTTCGTTGGAGGCTCCGATGAACACGTTCTCGACGGAGAGCACCCTGCCCCGCATCTCCTCTGGCGTCGCCAGCGGGACGAGCGTCAGGCGGATGAACATCGAGATGGCGTCGGCCCCGGACAGCACCAAAAGGGCGACGAAGGCCAGCAGGTAGCTGCGGCTGAACCCGAGGACGACCGTGCCGAGGCCGAAGACCGTGACGACCGCCAGCAGGATGTGCCCGAGGTTTCGTTGCACGGGCCGGATCGCCAACACGATGGTGACTGCTCCGGCTCCGATGCCCACCGCCGCACGCAGCCACCCCAGCCCCACCGCTCCGACGCCGAGCCGGTCCTCGGCGATGGCCGGGAGGAGGGCGACGGCGCCCCCGAACAGCACGGCGAACAGGTCGAGGCCCATGGCCCCGAACAGGATCGGGCTGCGTCGGATGAATCGGAGCCCCTCGAGTGCTTCGTGGACCGCCCGGCCGGGACCCGGAGCGTCGAGCCGTCGGATCCCGGACGAGGGCGTCAGCACGACGATGCCGAATGCGATCATCAGGGCGATGGCTGCTACGAGGTACGGCAGTGGCTCATCGACGACGAAGAGGAAGCCGAGCGCCACTGGACCGACGATGATCCCGGCCTGATAGGCGATCGACTTCAGGGCGACGACCCTGGCCACCACTGCGAGCGGCGAGAGGTCGATCATGAGGGCCCGGCCCGAGGGCGCTGCGAATGAACGGGCGACTCCGACAAGCCCGGCGATGAGGAATATCGGCACGACCGAGGTCGGGTCGGAGCCGGCGTAACCGAAGAGCAGTAGCGACGCCAGTGCTTCGACCACGAGGGCTGCGCCGAAGACCCAGCGCCGGTCGATGCGGTCGGCGACGGTTCCGGCGAGCGGCGCCAGGACGACGACCGGCAGGAACTCGGCGAGGCCCAGCAGGCCGAGGTCCAGCTCCCGCCCCGTCAGGTCGTACACCTGTTTCCCGACGATGGTGATCTGGCCGACCATGGCGAAGGAACTCAGGAAGTGTGCGACGAACAGCACCCGGACCCGCAGGGGGATCCGGGCCGGCTCGTGGGTGTGCATCAGTTCACCCTGCCACCGGAGCCGGGACGCACCCGACCCGGGGAACGATCAGGGGTCAGTCGGTCGGCTCGAGGATGACCAGCGGGATCTCGCGGTCGGTCTTCTCCTGGTAGCCGGCGTAGTTGGCGTACGTCCCGGTGACGATCGGCCAGATCCGTTCCCGCTCCTCCGGCGATGCCACCCGGGCGGTCATGCGGCGGTCGGGGTCGTCCTTCATGGTCACGACGACCTGCGGGTTCTCGCGCAGGTTGAGGAACCAGGCCGGATGGGTGTCCTCCCCGCCCTTCGAGGCGACGACAACGATCTGGTCGCCCTCCTGGTGGGGCGACGTCAACATGACCGATCGGGACCTACCCGACTTCCGGCCGATGGTGGTCAGCTCGAGCACCGGCATCTTGGCGGCCGTCCATCCGAGCCGTCCGCCGCTGACCTTCAACAGGCCCCGGTGCACGCCGTTCACCGCCTTCAGGTACCCGTCGCTCGGCATGGTCCGAGGCTATCGACCCCGCGGCTACACGCTGCCGGTCGGCTCGGCCCCAGCCGTCAGTCGGCCCACACCTGGACGCTCTCGCCGACCTCGTCGAGGATCCGGCGCAGCGTGTCGTAGTCGGGGTGCCGCATCCGGACCCAGGCGTTGGCCATGTAGCCCGCCTCGACGGACTGCGTCGGGGTGCCCGGCGGCGGGAAGTGCAGATCGACGATGCAGTCGCCGTGGTCGGCCTGCAGCTCCTCGACGCCCTCATAGTGGCTGATGCGCCCGTCGTGCTGGGGGCGCAGGGCGATCATCCCGGCGGCGAAGCGCCGCGAGGCACGGGCGTCTGTCTGCCCGTGGACCAGCAGCTGGGCCCACTCCCGGTAGAGGTCGAGGTCGTTGGCCGCTCCGTAGACGTCCCACATCCCGACACCGGGCGGGCGGCAGCCGATCTCCGAGAAGGTCAGCCCCTTCGGCCCGAAGAACCACTCCATGTGCGTGGCCGACGTCTCGATGTCGAGGGCGGCGAGCACCCGGCGTCCCATCTCCCTGACCTCGGCGTAGGTGTCGCCGTCGACCTGGTTCGTGGTGACGATCTGCGGGGAGATCCACTGGGTGCGCATGGCCTCGAGCACCCCGGGGTAGTAGTGCGACACGAACTCGTGGACGACCTCGCCGTCGACGGTGAGCGTGTCCCAGAACCCCTCGTGCCCCTCGATGAACTCCTCGATCGCCACCGACGCACCGCGATCGACCCCGCACTCGCGCAGCGCCTCCTCGAGCCCGTCGTCGTCGTCGACCCGGTGGGTGCCGGCCGCACCGGCGCCGGCGCGTGGCTTGATGATCAGCGGGTAGCCGACCTTCCCGGCGAAGGCGCGTGCCTCGTCGGGCGACGACGTGCCGATCGACTGTGCGGTCGGGATGCCCGCCTCGCGCAGCGCCTCCTTCATCGCCGGCTTGTCGCGGCACAGCCAGGCGGTGCGCGTCGACGTGCCGGGGATCGAGCAGCGCTCGCGCACGTGTGCTGCGGACATGATGTGTGCCTCGACCGTGGCCTCGAGCCGGTCGACGTGTTCGCGGGCCTGGACCCCCTGGACGGCGTCGAACATCGCTTCTTCGTCGACCACGGACGGGACCTGCTCGTAGGCGTGCAGCCAGCCCTTGAGTTCGTCGTCGAGGGCCTCGACCGGCCCTTCGCCGATCCCGGTGACCCGTGCGCCGACCGCCGCAAGGGCGCGTACGAACTCCCGCTGGTTCCTGGGGAAGGCCGGCTCGATGAAGAGGACGTGCATGTCAGGTGCCCACCATTCGTTGGTAGAGGTCGAGGTACTGCTCGGACTGGCGTTCCCAGGAGTAGTCCATGGCCATGCCGTTCTGCATCAGCGTCGCCCACGAACTGCGGTCCTCCCATGCCTCCAGCGCCTGGTCGAGGGCGCCGGCGAGGGCCTCCAACGTGAAGTCGTGGAAGACGAAACCGGTCCCCGTGCCTGCATCCATGTCCCATGGTTGCACGGTGTCGGCCAGCCCGCCGGTGTGCCGCACCAGGGGCACCGTTCCGTACCGGAGGCTGAACATCTGGTTGAGGCCGCACGGCTCGAAGCGCGACGGCATCAGGAACAGGTCGGCGCCGGCCTCGATCCAGTGGGCCAGCTCGTCGTGGAAGCCCAGGTAGACGCCGACGGCGGCCGGGTGGGCGTCGTGCAGCGACTGGAAGTAGCGCTCGTAGCGCTCCTCCCCGCTGCCGAGCACGACCAGGCGGATCCTCCCCTGCTCCAGGAGTTCGGGCAGGACGTCGGGGAGCAGCTCGAATCCCTTCTGGGCGGTCAGGCGCGAGATGATCCCGACCACCATCGCGTCGGGATCGTGGGCGATGCCGAACCTGTCGAGCAACGCCTCCCTGCAGCGGGTCTTGCCGGCGAGGTCGGCGGCGCTGAACGGGTGGGGAATGAGGGTGTCCCGGTCGGGGCTCCACTCGTCGACGTCCACGCCGTTGACGATGCCGACGAGCTGGTCGGAGCGTGCCCGCAGGAGCGGGTCGAGTCCCATGCCGAGCTCTTCGCCCTGGATCTCGACGGCGTAGGTCTCGCTCACCGTGCCCAGCCAGGACGCGTACAGGATTCCTGTCTCGAGGTAGCTGACCCTGCCCTGTGCGAGGTGGTCCTGGTGGAACATGTCCTGCACCTCGGAGAGTCCGAGATCCCGGACCACGTCGGCGTCGAAGGTCCCCTGGAAGCTCATGTTGTGGATCGACAGGAGCGTCCGGGTGCCTGCGAAGTTCTCGACGCCGCTGTAGGTGGTGCGCAGGTAGAGCGGGACGAGGCCGGTGTGCCAGTCGTTGCAGTGCACCACGTCGGGGGCCCAGTCCGAGAGGCGCAGCGCCTCGAGCATCCCGCGGCACAGCGTCGCCCACCGGAGGTGCTCGTCGGGATCCGACGTGTAGTAGCCGTCGCGGTGGAACAACTCCGGGCAGTCGATGAACTCGACGTCGAGCGCCGTCCCGTCGTCGCGCTCCGAATTGGGCAGGGTTGCCGTCGAGACGCCACACGTGACGCTCCGGTCGGCGTAGTCGAGCCGGATGCCGCTGAGCCCCTCCACGGGGATGATGTCGTGGCCGTCGTCGAGCAGGCTCCCGTAGAGCGGCAGGAACACCCGCACGTCGTGGCCCTGCCGGTGCAGGGTCCGTGCGAGGGCGGCGACGACGTCGGCCAGGCCACCGGTCTTGGCGAACGGAGCGGTCTCGGATGCCACGAGGACGATCTTGAGTGCTGCGATGACCGCGAACCCTAGCGAGCCGTCCACCGCGCAGAACAGCCCTCGTATGCTCATGGGCCATGACCGCTGTCATTTTCGTCGCGCCCTACGGGCTGGACAGCACCATGAGGTTCCTGTCGGCGGCGGCGTCGCTTCCCGACGTGGATTTCGGTGTCGTGTCGCACGAGTCGGCCGAGTCGTTCACCCAGAAGCTGCCGCCCGAGGACCGCCCCCGGGTCACCGGATACGCCCAGGTCGCCGATGCACTCGACCCGGACCACCTGGAGGCGGGCGTGCGGGAGGTGTCTGGCCAACTCGGGGGCAGGGTCGATGCCCTGCTGGGGATCCTCGAACCGCTCCAGGAGTCGCTCGCCATCGTCCGGGAGCGGCTCGGCATCCGGGGCATGGATGCGGAGGAGGCGCACCGGTTCAGGGACAAGGCCCACATGAAGGACGTGCTGCGCGCCAACGGGCTGCCGTGCGCCCGCCACTGCCTGGCCACGAGCCCCGCCGAGGCGATGGCCTTCGCCGCCGAACAGCTGCCCCTCGTCGCCAAGCCCCCCGCCGGCGCCGGAGCCATCGACACCTTCCGGATCGACGAGCCGGGCCAGCTCGAGTCGTGGATCGCTGCGGCGCCACCGAGTCCGGAGCGGCCTCTGCTGCTCGAGGAGTTCGTGCAGGGCCGCGAATACTCGTTCGACTCGATCTCGGCGGGAGGCGAACACGTCTTCCACTCGATCTCCTCGTACGCCCCCACACCGCTCATGGTCATGGAGACGCCGTGGATCCAGTGGACGGTCCTGTTGCCACGGTCGATCGACGGGCCGGAGTTCGAGGCGATCCGCACGGCGGGTTCAGCGGCGCTCACCGCCCTCGGCATGACGTCCGGCATGACCCACATGGAGTGGTTCCGCCGTGACGACGGCTCGATCGCCATCTCGGAGGTCGCCGCCCGCCCGCCGGGGGCCCAGATCACGAGCCTCATCTCATATGCCCACGACATCGACTTCTACCGGGCGTGGGCCGAGGTGAGCGTGTTCGAGCGCTTCGACCCACCGGAGCGGCTCTACGCAACGGGGGCCGCCTACCTGCGCGGCCAGGGCGACGGACCCGTGGTCGGCGTGGATGGCATCGAGGAGATCCAGAACGAACTCGGCGACCTCGTGGTCGAGGCAAGGATTCCGCAGGTCGGGCAGCCCAAGGCCTCGGGCTACGAGGGTGAGGGCTACGTGATCCTGCGCCACCCCGAGACCTCCGTCGTGGCCGACGGGCTCGAGCGCATCGTGTCGAAGCTGCGCGTCCACCTGGGCCACGCCGACGGACGGGAGGACGGGTCGTGAGGGTCCTCATGATCTCGCCGGGATTCCCCGCCGACATGCCGCTGTTCACCCGGGCCCTCGCACAGTTCGGGGCACAGGTGTACGGGGTCAGCGACCAGCCGCCTGCCGGCCTCGACCCCGAGGTGGCCGATGCACTCACCGCCTACCTGCCCGTGGCCGACCTGTGGGACGAGGACAGCACCGTGGAGGAGGTGGCGCAGTGGCTCGAGGAGCGCCGCACACCGGTCGACCGGGTCGAATGCCTCTGGGAGCCTGGCGTTCTGCTCGCCGCCAAGTTGCGAGAGCGCCTGGAGGTGCCCGGCCTCACCGTCGACCAGGCGGTCGCATTCCGCGACAAGGAGACGATGAAGCAGGTGCTCGATGCGGCCGGCATCCGCACGCCGCACCACTACCGGGCCGCCACGACATCGCAGGTCCGCGATGCGGCGGAACGCATCGGGTTCCCCGTGATCGTGAAGCCGATCGACGGCGCCGGTTCCGCCGACACCTACACGGCACATGCGTCGGAGGACCTCGACCAGATCCTGGACGCCATCGAGCATGTACCCGAGGTCTCGGTCGAGGAGTTCATCGAAGGCGAGGAGTACACCTACGACACCGTCTGCGCCGATGGACAGGTGCTGTTCGAAAACGTCGCCTGGTACCGCCCGAAGCCCCTCGTCTCCCGCCTCAACCCGTGGATCAGCCAGACGGCGATCTGTCTCGGCGACATCGCCACCCCGGAGATCGCCGTGGGCGTCGAGCTAGGCCGCCGGGTGCTCGTCGCCCTCGGCTTCGAGAGCGGCTTCACCCACATGGAGTGGTTCCGCACCCCGTCGGGCGAGGCCGTCTTCGGCGAGATCGGTGCACGCTCGCCGGGGGGTCGGCTCACCCACGGGATGAACATGACGTGCGACGCCGACCTGTTCACCGGTTGGGCGGAGGCGATCTGCACCTCGCGCCTCTCCCAGGACACGACCAAGCGCTACAACGCGGCGCTGGTCTTCAAGCGGGCCCAGGGTGCCGGTACCCGCATCACCCGGATCGAGGGACTCGAGCCGATCCTCGTCGAACACGGTGCACACATTCCGCTCATCGACCTCGTGCCCGTCGGTGCCCCCCGCCGCGACTGGCGCAAGGTGGTCACGGGCGACGGCTGGATGGTGGTGCGCCATCCCGACCTCACCACGACGCTCCACATCGCCGACCGCCTCGCATCCGAGGTGCGGGTGATCGCCGACTGATGGCAGAGTCACCCATGCCCTCCGAACGCCGCGTGGTCCTGCTCGGGCCGCAGCACAGGACCCAGATCGTCGCCAGGGCGGTCGACGACCTCGGCGTGGACGGCCCGCTGGCCACGATCACCGCCGGGTGGGAGGAGCGCGAGCACGAGGACGAGGATCTCTCGCTCCACCTCGGCGGCCGCACACGCAACCTCGGGCTCTACCCGCGGGCCGAGGAGGTCCTGCTCGAGGACGGGGTCGTGCGCGAGCTGCTCAACGAACGGTTCCACCGGATGCGCGACCTGCGCTCGCTCTACCACCTCCGGTTGGCCCCTCAGCTCAAGTCCTGCCGGGAGCTGCTCGCCCGCACAGACCCCGCTGCGCCAGATGCGCTGCACGGTCCGGAGATCGAAGGGGCGATCGCCGGGGTCCGCTCCCTTGACGAGAACCACCTGAAGCGCACCGCAGCCCTCGAGGCCGAGATCACCGAACGGATGGCCGCACCCACGCGACCGTCGATCGAACGCCACCGCCAAGAGCTCGCCGTCGTACTCGACGGGGTCGAGGCGATCCTGATCGCCGGCGGCCACGTGGCCACCCTGCTCGACCGGCTGCGCCTCTTCGACGTCTTCTCGCTGGCGCCGACCGTGCCGGTCATCGCCTGGTCCGGTGGTGCGATCGTGGTCGCCGAGCGGATCGTGCTGTTCCACGACAGCCCGCCGCAGGGGGCCGGCGATCCCGAGGTCTATGCGCCCGGACTCGGGCTCGTGACAGGCATCGTGCCACTGCCGCATGCACGGCACCGGCTGCGCCTCGACGACCCGGCCCGCGTCGCACTGTTCGCCCAGCGGTTCGCTCCCGACCTGTGTGCCACCCTCGACA